>DASVLY010000028.1:0-3866 GCA_036384635.1 Noviherbaspirillum sp.
GTTGGCGCCGCATGCGATCGTGACGATGTTTTCGTTCCTGACCGGCTTTTTGCCCGCCCTGGAGCGCTCGATGTATTCCTTCGCACCGGCCACCGCCAGCGCCCCCGACGGTTCCAGGATGCTGCGTGTATCCTGGAATACGTCCTTCAGCGCCGCGCACACTGCATCAGTGTCGACCAGGATGATGTCATCGACGTACTGCTTCGCCAGACGGAAGGTCTCTTCGCCGACCAGTTTCACTGCGGTGCCGTCGCAGAACAGGCCTACGTCCGGCAACGCGACACGGCGGCCCGCCTTGAGGCTGCGCGCCATCGCATCGGAGTCGGTCGATTGCACGCCGATGATTTTGATGTCGGGACGTACCGCCTTCACATATGCGGCTACGCCCGAGATCAAGCCGCCGCCGCCGATCGCGGCGAAAATCGCATGAATCGGCCCCGGATGCTGACGCAGGATTTCCATGCCTATCGTACCCTGGCCGGCAATCACGTCCGGGTCGTCGAACGGGTGCACGAAGGTGAGCTTTTGTTTCTTTTCCAGTGCGAGCGCATGGTTGTAAGCGTCGGTATAGGACTCGCCGAACAGTACGACTTCGCCGCCGCGCGCCTTGACCGCGTTGATCTTGACCTGTGGCGTGGTGGTTGGCATCACGATGACGGCGCGGCAGCCCAGCCTGGCCGCAGCCAGCGCGACGCCTTGCGCATGGTTGCCGGCGGACGCGCAAATCACGCCGCGCTTTAATTGCGCGGGTGTCAGGTGCGCCATCTTGTTGTAGGCACCGCGCAGCTTGAAGCTGAACACGCTTTGGACGTCTTCGCGTTTCAGGTAAATCTTGTTGTCCATGCGCTGTGATAGCGTGGGCGCGTATTCGAGCGGCGATTCGACGGCGACGTCGTAGACGCGGGCGGTCAGGATTTTCTGTAGGTAGTCGGTAGTCATGGCAGTTTCTAAGTGAACTGATCATTATAATGGACGGCTTTATGAAGCTTCATCACCGCTTTATGCCAGCTGTCGGCTGAACCGGCATTTCTCCCGCAATTTCGATGATCGAATCCGCAATCCACTGGTTGCTCAACGTTCTTGCCATCCCTGATATCGGACTGGTGTCGGTGTTCATCATCAGTTTCGCGTCGGCGACGCTCTTGCCGATGGGGTCGGAGCCGGCGGTATTCGCAGTGGCCAAGGCGAATGCCGCGTTGTTCTGGCCGGTCATCGTCCTGGCGACCGCCGGCAATACGCTGGGCGGCGTGGTCGATTACTGGATGGGATACGGCACCAAGCAGATGTTTGCGAAGGAGCGCTCGACGCGCTGGTTCAGATGGCTGGAGCGTTTCGGTGCAAAGACCATGCTGTTGTCCTGGCTGCCCGGCATCGGCGATCCGCTCTGCACGCTGGGCGGGTGGCTCAAATTGCCGTTCTGGCCGTGCGTGTTCTACATGGCGGTCGGTAAGTTTCTGCGCTACGTGACGATTACCTCGCTGTTGTTGTCTGTGCCGGATGGATTCTGGCATCGGATGATGACCTGGTTGGGGTAGCGAGTCTTTCGATTGTCAAAATAGAAACCTCATTTGCTTCTGAACTGTTTTAGCCGCATAAGGAGTAAGGCCGTTTCTGCCTGTGGCATTGCAATACGCTAAAATGCGCCTTTAAGGGTTAGTCCGACTATTTTTGATGAACGCCCCCGCACAAATCCAAGCTCTGCTTTCTGATGCCCCGAGCGGCACAGCCCCGACGCGCTTGCGCGAAATTCCGTACAACTACACCTCGTTTTCCGATCGCGAAATCGTGATTCGCCTCTTGGGCGAAGAATCGTGGCGCATTCTGGACGAGCTGCGCGGCGAGCGCCAGACAGGCCGCTCCGCACGCATGCTGTACGAAGTGCTGGGCGACATCTGGGTGGTACGGCGCAATCCGTATCTGCAGGACGACATGCTCGACAATCCGAAGCGCCGCCAGGATCTGATCGATGCTCTCAATCATCGTCTCGCCGAAATCGAAAAGCGCCGCCTGACGACCGGGCTGGCTGATGTAGGTGACGCGCAAGCCAGGCACCGCAGCGCCAATGTCGAGATTCTGCTGACAGCAGCGCGCAAGGCGGTAGCCGATTTCGCCGAGGAATTCCGCCAAACCTATGACTTGCGCAAGCGCGCCAACAAGGTGCTCGGCCGTTACACTGCGAAAGACAACATCAAGTTCGACGGTTTGTCGCGGGTATCGCATGTGACCGACGCCACCGATTGGCGCGTCGAATACCCGTTCGTGGTGCTTACACCCGATACCGAGGATGAAATCGCCGGTCTGGTGAAAGCCTGTATCGAACTGGGTCTGACCATCATTCCGCGCGGAGGCGGCACCGGCTACACCGGCGGCGCGGTTCCGCTGACTCCTTTGTCGGCAGTCATCAATACCGAAAAACTGGAACAGCTTGGCACCGTTGAAATGACGATGCTGCCGGGTGTCGACCGGCCGTACGCGACGATTTATTCCGGCGCAGGCGTAGTTACCAAGCGCGTGTCGGATGCCGCCGAAAAAGCCGGTTTCGTGTTTGCAGTCGACCCGACTTCGGCGGAAGCATCTTGCATCGGCGGCAATATCGCGATGAATGCCGGTGGCAAGAAGGCCGTCTTGTGGGGCACTGCGCTTGACAATCTTGCGAGCTGGCGCATGGTCGACCCTAACGGCGACTGGCTCGAAGTCACTCGTCTCGAACACAACCTCGGCAAGATTCATGATGCTCCAGTGGCGAAGTTCAAGCTGGAGTGGACCCATCCGGGTGAAAAGGGCAAGAGCAGCAAGCCGTTCAAGACCGAATACCTGGAAATCGAAGGCCGTCGTTTCCGCAAGGAGGGGCTGGGCAAGGATGTAACCGACAAATTCCTCGCCGGTCTGCCAGGCATCCAGAAGGAGGGCTGCGACGGCCTGATCACGTCCGCGCGCTGGATCCTGCACAAGATGCCGAAGTACACGCGCACCGTCTGCCTCGAATTTTTCGGTCAGGCGCGCGATGCGATTCCGTCGATCGTCGAAATCAAGGATTATCTCGACGCCGAGACAAAGAAGGGCGGCGCCATTCTGGCCGGACTGGAGCACCTCGACGAGCGATACCTGCGCGCAGTCGGCTATGCGACCAAGTCCAAGCGCGGCGTGCTGCCGAAGATGGCCTTGTTCGGCGATATCGTCGGCGACGACGAGGATGCGGTCGCGCGCGCGGCGTCGGAAGTGATCCGTATGGCCAACACCCGCGTCGGTGAAGGTTTTGTCGCGGTCAGCCCGGAAACGCGCAAGAAGTTCTGGCTCGACCGCGCGCGTACTGCGGCGATTGCGAAACATACCAATGCGTTCAAGATCAACGAAGACGTCGTCATCCCCCTGAACCGCATGGGCGAATATACGGACGGCATCGAGCGCATCAATATCGAACTCTCGATCCGCAACAAGTTGCAATTCCTTATCGAGCTGCGCAGTTTCTTCGCCGCCGGTCATCTGCCGCTCGGCAAGAGCGAAGATGCGGAAGCGAACGACATTCCGCCGGAAGAATTGCTCGGCGACCGCGTCGCTCAGGCGCAGCAACTGATCGACGCAGCGCATGCCCGCTGGTCCTGCCTGCTGGCTCAACTCGACAAGCCGCTGCGCGCCGCGCACGACGAGCTGGCCGTGCTGCAGGTGCCGATGACCTGGGTGGAAGAGCGCCTCGCGCGTCAGCCGGATGCGACTGTGTTCCACGTGGTGCAGGACCGCACGATACGCGTGTCGTGGAAGGCGGAGGTGCGCGCGCGATTGCGCCAGATTTTCAACGGCGGCGCGTTCAAGCTGATCCTCGACGAATGCAACGCGATCCACAAGCGCGTGCTGCGCGGTCGCGTGTT
>DASVLY010000029.1:0-7617 GCA_036384635.1 Noviherbaspirillum sp.
GCGCGCCTGATGGGCATCGATTCGCAAAAGATGTTTGCGCTCGCATGGGGCGTCGGTGCTGCTTGCGCTGGAGTTGCCGGCGCATTACTGTCGACCTTTTTTCCGATTTTCCCGGAAGTCGGTGCCAACTTCATTCTGATCGCGTTCGTCGTGGTCAATCTGGGCGGCTTCGGCAGCATCATCGGTGCCCTCATCGCCGGCGTGCTGGTCGGTCTCATTGAAGTGATGGGCGGCTTTCTGCTTGGGCCTCAATACAAGCTGGCGATCGTACTGGTGCTGTTCCTCGCAGTGCTGATGTTCCGCCCGCAGGGATTGATGGGCAAGGCATGACCGAGCTATCGGATAGAAGAAAGGTATTTTAATGAGCAAAAATCCAACTATTTCGCAGCCCATCGGGGCGAGCGCAGTGCCGGTCAAGTCGATGACGGCTGGTTATGTGCTGCTGGCGCTGCTGGCGATTGCAGCACTGTTACCAGTGTTTGTCGACAATCCGTCGCACCAGAACGTGGCGATCCTGATCCTGATGGCCGCGCAACTCGGTGTGGCTTGGAACATCGTCGGCGGTTATGCTGGTCAGGTATCGCTCGGCCATGTCGCGTTCTACGGACTGGGAGCATACACTTCGACGCTGCTGTTCACTCAATTCGGTTTGAATCCGTGGCTGGCTATGCTGGTTGGTGGTGTGCTTGCCGCAGCGATCAGCTTGCTGATCGGCTGGTCCTGCTTCCGCTTGAAAGGCCACTATTTCACAATGGCCACCATCGCAGTGGCGGAAATCTTTCAGATCATTTTCACCAACTGGGAATTCGCAGGCGCGGCGGTGGGTATCACACTGCCGATGGACAAGGAAGGCTGGGGTGTATTTGTCTTTTCGTCCAAGGTGCCGTACTACTACATAGCGCTCGGTCTGCTGCTGGCCACGCTGCTGGCGAACTATCTGATCGAGAAAAGCTATCTCGGCTACTACTTCCGCGCTATCAAGGATGAACCGGACGCTGCGCGCAGCCTTGGCATCAATCTCTCCACCTATAAGCAAGTGGCATTCGCGATGAGCAGTTTCTTCACCGCGCTCGGCGGCAGCCTGTATGCGCAGAAGGAGCTGTATATCGACCCGGCATCGATGCTCGGTACTGGGGTATCGATCAAGATGGCATTGGTTTCCATTCTGGGTGGTATCGGTACTCTGTTTGGCCCGCTGGTCGGCGCAGGTGTGCTCACCATCATCGACGAAGGCACGCGTGCGCTGTTCGGCGGCAGCGGACGCGGCACCGACCTTGTCATTTATTCAGCCCTAATCATTGTGATCGCCGTGTATTATCCGGCCGGCGTGATCGGCTGGGTCCGGAATTTCATCGCGCGCCGCAAAGCGTTGAAGTCACAAAGCGCGCAGGGAGAATGAGAATGAGCTTATTGCGTGTCGAAAACGTCACCAAGAAATTCGGCGGCATTACCGCCAACCAGAATGTGTCGTTCGAACTCGGTGCCGGCCAGATTGTCGGGCTGATTGGTCCGAACGGCGCAGGCAAGACCACGATGTTCAATAGCATCGCCGGTTACTTTCCGCCGACGTCCGGCGAGATCTGGCTGAATGGAACCAAAATTTCCGGTTTGACGCCGGAGCAATGTGCGTGTGCGGGCGTTGGCCGTACCTTTCAGGTGGCGCGTACCTTCACCAGCATGACAGCGCTGGAAAACGTGATGGTCGGTGCCTTCCTGAAGGACCGCAACGTTTCCAAGGCGCGCAGCAATGCGGCCGAGCTGCTCAACTTCGTCAACCTCGGACGTTTCCGCGACAAGCCGGCCGGCAGCATGACGATCAGTGAACAGCGTCGCTTGGCCGTGGCACGTGCGCTGGCAGTGCAGCCGCTGCTGCTGCTGATGGATGAGGTGATGGCAGGCTTGAACCCGACTGAAGTGAAGGACATGGTCGATGTGGTCCTGAAAATCCGTGATCGCGGTATTTCCTGTCTGATCGTCGAGCACGTGCTGGAAGGTATCATGCCGATTGCCGATTCGATCGTCGTGCTGGATTACGGCAAGAAGATCGCCGACGGTACGCCGGAGGAAGTGTCGAACAATCCGCAAGTGATTGCCGCGTATTTGGGAGAAGAATGATGCTGCAGGTTCGCAATTTACGGGTCAGTTACGATGGCGTGCTGGCAGTTTCGAAAGTCGACCTGGAAGTCGGCAAGGGCAAACTGGTTGCACTCGTCGGCGGCAACGGCAACGGGAAGTCGACCACCTTGCGTGCGATTGCCGGCTTGAATAAGGCCGATAACGGCAAGATTACGTTTAACGATACCGAAATCCAGACTATTCCGGCGCACAAGCGCGTGCCAATGGGCCTGTCGCTCGTGCCGGAAGGGCGCCGCCTGTTTTCCCGGCTTACTGTACAGCGCAATCTGGAACTCGGTGCGTATACGCGCAGCGATGCACAGGAAGTGGAAGAGAGTATCGACTATATTTATTCGCTGTTCCCTATTCTGAAAGAACGTCGTAACCAACTCGCAGGCACCATGAGTGGCGGCGAGCAGCAGATGCTGGCGATCGGTCGCGGGATGATGTCCAAGCCGAAGTTGTTGCTGCTTGATGAGCCGTCGTGGGGAATCGCGCCGAAGTTTGTCGCCAAGGTGCTCGACACGATCAAATTGGTGAATCAGCAGGGTGTGTCAGTGCTGCTGGTCGAGCAAAGCCTGCACAAGGCACTGGCAATCGCGGATTACGGCTATGTGATCCAGACTGGACGTATTGTGATGGAAGGTTCGGGTCAGGACTTGCTGAGTAACGAGGACATCAAGAAGGCGTATCTCGGATTGTGACGCACGGGAGCGTATCCCTCTCACCCAGAGAGGGGTACGCAATAGGCTGCTCCGGAGTTGTTTGCCGAGCTCGTGGCTGGTTTCTGTAGGAACTCAGGCCATGTTCGAGCCAACATATGATGGTGCTGTCGCGTGCGCAGGATTCAGCGTGCGCAGGATTCAATCTAGCTGTTTTGCCAGTGCAATCCAAAGTCCTGTCTCTGCCCGTCTCTCAAGCCGGATTACGGTGGTCCGGTGTGCAGGTGCTGGAAGATAAATTTCCGTGTTCGAAGCATGCGACGTCACATGGCAGTATGCCTCGGAGAAAAGCCGTATGTCTTTCTCATCACGCATAAGCTAGGCACAAAATACTGATTCCAGAATAGTGTAAAGGCAGTACGTGCCTGTTTTTTTGGGGGGGGCAATGGAAAAGGATGGAGGGGCGCAGGCGATGTCGACGTTGCGGCGGCTTCAGTCGAACAAGCTTGGTATCATATCGCCGGAACATCTTCCGGTCGGCCGAAGCGCGGAATTGAGCGAGTTTGAATTCGGCATGATTGTCTCTGGTAATGCCTTCAACCGCTGGACGCTGTCCTGCATGTCTGCTGCCGGAATGAAAGACATGACCATCATCGATGTGCAAGTGCTGCATCACATCAATCACCGTGCACGAGAAAAGAAACTGGCTGATATTGCATTCATTCTCAATATCGAAGATACGCACGTTGTTAATTATTCCTTGAAGAAGCTGCAGGCGCTGGGATTGGTGGAAACGCAGCGACATGGAAAAGAGGTGCTGTACTCCACCAACGAAGCCGGGAAAATGTTGTGCGAGCGCTATAGCAAGATTCGCGAACAGATACTGGTGTCCGGGATGAGCGGCGATGGCACGGAGAGGGCTGAATTGAGCGAGTTGGCCCGATTTCTGAGGATATTGTCGGGATTGTACGATCAGGCAGCACGTGCGGCGACATCGATATGAACAGTCGGCAGTGCATTGGGTTGCCTCATTGATGTGAGAGAAGCACCGCCAGATTCAACAATCTGATCCACTTCAATTGCTCTGCTTGTCAAGAAAAGAAGCCTGCCAATTGCGCAGGCTTTTTCATTTTTAAGCTATTTTCATCTATTGCCGGAAGCGGTAATTCAAGGAGGTTCTTGAATTACCGCTTCCGAAGAATGCGCCACGCTGGATGCGCTCGTTCAAGAAGGACTTGCGCCATGCCGTAGTTTCTTTGGACACGTTCCGTTAACGAGGAGTGAAGAACGGGATACGAAACATAAATCCTCTCTAATGGAAGATTCTTTCTTAGAGGCTATCCTCGCTGATTGCACATGGCGCTCCTTTCGCCAGTTGAGGCATGTGTGCGGTGAAAAACGCGGCTGGCCCGCGCTACTGGTCGTGTTGCTGATTCTTGTCATCCTGTCCGGACCAATATGCTATGCCGGTATCGCTTTTTCGAGCCAGGTGCCGGACCTCGTGGTGCTGTTCCAGAAATGGTTGGATGCCGGCGTGCCGCCTCTGCCTGATTGGCTGATCCTGATCAATGTGACGTTCGCCAGACCGCGCGTGAACGAGGCATGGAATGGCATTGCTTCTCGCAATCCCGAAGTCGTGGCACGGATCTGGCTAGTACCTCGTCTCAGGGAATTTGAAGGGTTCAGCCGAGTTGATCGGAGGCGAGTGCAAGGCGCAAAGCACAGCGATAGCCGGTGCTATCGCGAGCATTTGCAACGCCGCAATCGCCTTCGAGCGGCCGGCTGAACCCTTCAAATTCCCTGAGACGAGGTACTAGTACGAATGACCAGCCAGTCTGGGCTGCAGTCATCAGCATTTCGATAGACCACGTGCTTAAGCACATGGTGATTGGCAAAAGCAGCCATGTGCCGTTCATTCTCATCATGCTCGGGGTGGCGGGGCGGGAATATTCGGCTTGCTCGGCGTATTTGTCGGACCTGCCTTGCTGGCGGTAACGCATGCAGTGGTCAAGGATTGGGCGACGGGCATCGCCATCGAGGAGCGGGAGCAACAGGCGACAGACTTGGCTTTTTCAGCAGTTCCGAATGCGGCCACGGCCAGATGAGGAATGGGCCGCGAATCAGGATGATGAGAGAGGATGGATCATGAAACTCGAAGGAAAGATCGCCATTGTCACCGGCGCGGCAAGCGGTATCGGCAGGGAAATCGCACTCACTTATGCGCGCGAGGGAGCGAATGTGGCGATTGCCGATTTGAATCTGGATGGGGCCAACGGCGTTGCCTCTGAAATACGCGACCTCGGCGTGCAGGCAATGGGTGTCGCCATGGATGTGGCCAATGAAGAACAGGTCAATGCCGGGGTGGATGCGGTTGCATCGAAGTGGGGCGGCATCGATATTCTGGTGAGTAACGCCGGGATTCAAATCGTCCATCCGATCGAGGAATTCAGTTATGCGGAGTGGAAAAAGTTGTTGGCAATCCATCTCGATGGCGCTTTCCTCAGCACGCGCGCCTGCCTGAAGTACATGTACCGAGATGACCGTGGCGGCAGCATCATCTACATCGGTTCGGTGCATTCGAAAGAGGCTTCACCGCTCAAATCCGCCTATGTCACCGCCAAGCACGGGCTGGAAGGATTGATCAAGGTGGTGGCCAAGGAAGGCACCATGCACAATGTGCGGGCCAATCTGATTGCGCCCGGTTTCGTGCGCACGCCTTTGGTCGACAGGCAGATTCCGGAACAGGCGAAGGAGCTTGGCATCTCGGAAAACGAGGTGATCAGGAATGTGATGCTGAAGGAAACCGTGGACGGCGAATTTACAACCGTACAGGACGTGGCGGAAGTGGCCTTGTTTTTTGCGTCATTCCAGTCCCGGGCGCTTACCGGGCAGTCGCTGGTTGTCAGTCATGGCTGGTTCATGCAGTAGCTGGAACGCAATTCCTTCGAAGCCGCGATCATGCGCTCTCATGAAAGGAAACGGCAATGGAAGACAAGCACGAGAAGTATCAGCGGTTGATCGATTATTGCAAGGTATTGCCGGCGATGCCGACCGCTGTCGTTCATCCGTGCGATGAGAGTTCGCTCGATGTTGGGCACGCGCTGCTGTTCAAGCAGGTGAGGGTAGCCGTGCTGTCGGCCATGGAAACCGTCAATCCGAAAGTGCCGTCCACGGTGGAGGCCGCCGCTTTGTGCAAGATGGTGGATCGCCATTCGGTGCATACGAGGCTGGCTTCCTGCGCGGTTGCGGCACTGGTTGCCAAAGCGCGCCGCGAAAGCAACAAGGCAGTGGATGGGTGATGTCATGGCCGATCTTATTCTCGTGTTGAACGCCGGTTCGTCCAGTATCAAGTTCCGCGTCTTCGATGCGCAGCGCGAGGAACCAGAACTGGTACTGCATGGCCAGGTTGGGGGACTGTATACGGCGGCGCCGCGCTTTACTGTCAGCGATTATGCCGGGGAGCAGCTCGGGCAGAAAGACTGGGATGATGAGGGTGCCGGTTTCGGGCACCAGAACGCGATCGACTACATCGTCGATTTTTTGCGCGGCCATCAGGAAGGGCATCGGCTGGTCGCCGTCGGCCACCGCATCGTGCACGGCGGTATGGAGTTCGATCAGGCGGTACTGGTCACGCCTGCCGTGATCGACAAGCTCGACAAACTGACGCCGCTGGCGCCCCTGCATCAGCCGCATAATCTGATGCCGATTCGCATTCTCGCGCAGTCCCAGCCCGACTTGCCGCAGGTTGTCTGCTTCGACACCGCGTTTCACCGCATGCAGTCCGAACTGGCGCAGGCGTTCGCGCTGCCGGCATCGATTACCGGGCGCGGCGTGCGCCGCTACGGCTTTCACGGTTTGTCTTACGAGTACATCGCCAGCGTGTTGCCTGATGTGGCCCCTCGGGCCGCTTCAGGAAAGACTGTGGTCGCGCACCTCGGCAACGGTTCGAGCATGTGCGGGATTCAGGCCGGAAGGAGCATGGCGAGCACCATGGGTTTCACCACCGTCGATGGTCTGCCGAGGGGCACGCGATGCGGCAGTCTGGACCCGGGCGTCATCCTGTATCTGATGGATGAACTCAAGATGGATGCGCGCGCGATTGAAAGACTGATCTACAAGCAATCGGGGCTGCTCGGCGTATCGGGCATGTCGAGCGACATGCGGGTGTTGCTGCAGAGCGATGATGCGCACGCGCGTTTCGCGGTGGCGCTTTATACGTATCGCATCGGGCGCGAACTCGGTTCGATGGCGGCGGCGATGCAAGGCATCGATGCGCTGGTGTTTACGGCCGGCATCGGCGAGCATTCGGCGCTGATCCGCGATCGCGTATGCCGCGATGCCGCGTGGCTTGGCATCAAGCTTGATATTGCCGCCAACGAACGCGGCGGCCCGCGCATCAGCACGTCAACTGGCAAGGTGTCGGCATGGGTGATTCCGACCAACGAAGAATTGATGATCGCGCGGCATACGCGCAAGGTGATCGGGGCGTGGATATGAAAACGATTGCCCTTGAAAAAACGGTTGCCATGATCCCGGACGGCGCGAGCGTGATGATCGGCGGTTTCATGGGAGTCGGCACGATTGAAGGAGGTGCATCATGACTCTCGACATGGCCGGCCCGATTTTAAAAGGGCTCCAAGGCATTGATTGCCGGTATCGCCAACGAGAATTCGATTGCCTACGGTTGCGCAAAGGCATTCCACGAACTGGGCACCACTCTTGCCATCACCTATGCCAATGAGAAAACCAGGACATATGTCGAGCCGTTGGCGTGTGGCCTGGAAACCTCGATTTTCATGCCGCTCGATGTGACAAAACAAAGCGACCTCGATGCCGTCTT
>DASVLY010000030.1:0-3001 GCA_036384635.1 Noviherbaspirillum sp.
TCCCGCATGGATGCTGCGCGCCGGCTTGTTCTTGTACGACATCCTGGCGCGCCGCGAGTTGCTGCCGGGTTCACGCGGCATCGATTTACGCGAGCACATCTCCGGCAAGCCGCTCAAGCCGGAATTCACGCGAGGTTTCGTCTATTCCGACGGCTGGGTCGACGATGCACGGCTGGTGGTGCTCAATGCACTCGACGCTGCAGAGAAGGGCGCAACGATACTCACCCGCACCTGTTGCGAATCGGCGCAGCGCCAAGGGGGGCGCTGGGTCGCACACCTGCGCAGCGGCGAACGGCAAATCACGGTGAATGCACGTTGCCTGGTCAATGCGGCCGGCCCCTGGAGCGTGCACTTCCTGCAAGCCGTCGTGCAACGGCCTTATGCCAAATCGCTGCGCCTGATCAAAGGTAGCCATATCGTCGTCAAACGACTGTTCGACCATCCGTATGCGTACATCTTCCAGCACCCCGACGGACGCATCGTTTTTGCGATTCCCTACGAGCAGGATTTCACGTTGATCGGCACCACCGATCTCGATTATCAGGGCGACGTCAACACGGTCGTCATCGATCAGGACGAGATCAATTATCTGTGCGATCTGACGAACCGCTATTTTTGCAAGCCTGTCGTACCTGGCGAGGTGGTCTGGAGCTATTCGGGCGTGCGGCCGCTAGTGGAAGACGAAGCCGCCAGCGCGTCTGCGGTCACCCGCGACTACCGGCTGGAACTCGACAAGGAGGGCGCGCCGCTCTTGTCCGTCTTCGGCGGCAAGATCACCACCTTCCGCAAGCTGGCCGAAGAAGCGCTCGACATGCTTTCGCCGCTGCTGCCGGCCCGGTGTTGCGCATGGACCGAAAACGCCTGCCTGCCGGGCGGAGATGTGTATGGCGATCACCCCGCCAATCGTTCAGTGCTCGAATTCGACTGCTATGTGCATGACTTGCAGCAGAAATACACGTGGCTGCGGGCCGCGCTGGTGGCGCGTTATGCGCGTGCCTACGGTACTCGTGCCGATACGTTGCTGGCCGGACGCCATAGCATGGCCGATATGGGAGAAGAAATCGCCTCCGGCTTGTATGCGGCGGAAGTCGATTACCTGATGCGGTGCGAATGGGCAGTCAACGCCGCAGACATCCTTTGGCGGCGCTCCAAGCTTGGGCTGCACCTGCCAAAGGATGCCGAAGCGAAGCTGGACGCCTGGATGCAAGCCAATCGGGCAAGCCGGGATAATCGCGGTGCTGTGCGAAGCGCAACCGCCGCAGTTTAAATGCATAGCAATATGGAGTCATCGATGGCCCAATACATCCTTGCGTTCGATCAGGGAACGACCAGTTCACGCGCAATCCTGTTTGACCATGCGGGGCGGATTCACGGGATCGCACAGCAGGAGTTCCGGCAAATTTTCCCGCAGCCGGGCTGGGTTGCACACGACGCCTGTGAAATCTGGCGCAGCCAACTGGCGGTCGCGCAGCAGGTGTTGAAGGAGTGCGGCGTGCCAGCCTCGGCCATTGCCGCCATCGGCATCACGAACCAACGTGAAACTACGGTGCTGTGGGACCGCGCAACTGGCGAGCCGATCGCCGATGCAATTGTCTGGCAGGACCGTCGGACGGCTGAGTTGTGCGATACGTTGCGCGTGCAAGGCAAGGCGCAACTGTTTCAGCAAAAGACCGGCCTCGTGCTCGATGCCTATTTTTCCGGCACTAAAGTGAAATGGCTGCTCGATAATGTACCTGGCGCACGTGCGAGGGCTGAGCGCGGCGAACTTGCGTTCGGCACCATCGATTCCTGGCTCATCTATAAACTGTGCGGAGCGCATGTCACTGATACCAGCAATGCATCGCGCACTCTGCTGTTCGATATTCATTCGATGCAGTGGGATGACGAACTGCTGGAACTGCTCGATATTCCACGCACAATGTTGCCGCAAGTCGTGCCCAGCAGCGGCATCGTCGGCAAGACTCATCCCGCATTGTTCGGGGGAGCCATTCCGATTGCCGGCATCGCCGGCGACCAGCAGGCCGCGACTTTCGGTCAGGCTTGCCACCACCCCGGCATGGCGAAGAACACCTATGGTACCGGTTGTTTCATGCTGATGAATACCGGCCGGCAGGCAATCGCTTCGCATAACAATCTGCTGACAACGATCGGCTGGACGCTCGGAGAAAAACTGTCGAGCCAATCCGGCTACATGCTCGAAGGCAGTGTGTTCAATGCCGGTGCAGCCGTACAGTGGCTGCGCGACGGCTTGGGCATGATTCAAAGTTCGGCAGAGGCAGAGCCGCTGGCAGCCAGCGTGCCGGACACGGACGGTGTGTTCGTCGTCCCCGCGTTCGCCGGCCTCGGCGCACCATATTGGGATGCGTATGCGCGCGGCACCATCGTCGGCATCACACGCGGTACCACCAAGGCGCATATTGCACGTGCGACGCTGGCCAGCATCGCATATCAAAGCGCCGACGTGCTGGAAGCAATGCAAAAGGATGCAGCGATCGAATTGAAGGAACTGAGGGTCGATGGCGGTGCTGCCCGCAACGACTTGCTGATGCAATTCCAGGCCGACGTGCTGGGCGTGCCGGTACTGCGGCCGGTGGTGACCGAAACCACGGCGCTGGGCGCTGCTTACCTGGCGGGACTGGCAGTCGGTTATTGGCAATCTCTGCAAGAAATTGCATTGCAATGGCAGATGCAGCGTTGTTTCGAGCCGGTGATGTCGGGGGAGGAAAGAGAACAGCGGCTGGCAACTTGGCGGCGCGCGGTAGAACGCGCACGAAGGTGGTCGGAATAACGGTAGATCGGTGAGGTTGGGGAGAATTCGCTGCGTTTGCGTAGTGTGACGCCAACAAGCTTACATCTCCTAACAACTGACTCATCGGTAAGTTGTTATAATCCAACGATGCTTAAACAACGTACCGTCAAACAGTTGGTGAAAACCGTCGGCATTGGGCTCCATTCCGGCACCAAGGTCAAGCTCACGCTGCGCCCGGCCGCGCCGGATACC
>DASVLY010000031.1:0-2201 GCA_036384635.1 Noviherbaspirillum sp.
TATCGGTTACGACAACGCCGACTATGGCATCGACTACAAGAGCTGCGCGGTGCTGGTGGCCTATGACAAGCAGTCGCCCGATATTGCGCAAGGCGTCGACGAAGGCAAGGGCCTGGACCTGGACCAAGGGGCGGGCGACCAGGGCCTGATGTTCGGTTACGCCTGCGATGAAACGCCGGAATTGATGCCGGCTGCAATCTACTACGCGCACCGCATTGTCGAGCGCCAGTCGCAACTGCGCAAGGATGGCCGTCTGCCGTGGCTGCGTCCGGATGCGAAATCGCAGGTTACGCTGAAATACGTGAACGGTGTGCCGGTTGCAATCGATACTGTGGTGTTGTCCACGCAGCACAGCCCGGACATGCAGCACAAGGCGATCGAAGAAGCCGCCATTGAGGAAATTATCAAGCCGGTAGTGCCGAAAGAGTGGTTGAAGAGTCCGCGCTACCTGATCAACCCGACCGGCCGTTTCGTGATCGGCGGACCGCAGGGGGATTGCGGCTTGACCGGGCGCAAGATCATCGTTGACACCTATGGCGGCGCGGCGCCCCACGGCGGCGGCGCGTTCTCCGGCAAGGACCCCTCCAAAGTCGACCGTTCGGCTGCCTACGCCGGCCGCTATGTCGCAAAGAACATCGTCGCGGCGGGCTTGGCCAAGCGTTGCCAGATCCAGGTATCCTACGCGATCGGCATCGCCAAGCCGACCTCGGTGATGGTGACTACCTTTGGCACCGGCAAGATCAGCGACGACAAGCTGGCGGTGCTGGTGCAGGAATTGTTCGACCTGCGTCCGAAGGGCATTGTGCAGATGCTTGACCTGCTGCGCCCGATCTATTCGAAGACAGCTGCCTACGGCCATTTCGGCCGCGAGGAACCTGAATTCGCGTGGGAGCGCACTGACAAATCCCAGGCATTGCGTACAGCGGCAGGGCTGTAAGACACGGCATTCGCGTCAGCGAACCTTGGGATATGAGTGCAGATCACAAGGTTGTTGCGTTTCGTATGGCTGGTGCTCCGTGACTGCCGCAAGCGTTGCGCATACGCCCCATAGCGGCCTCAACTGCTATGGGGCGTTGCTTTTACGCAATAGCTTTTGACAGGCGCTCTCAGTAATATATGTTTTTTGCAGCAAGTGCTGCGCAAGAGGTTGATTCAATCGTGGGACTGCTCCGTTGCGCTACTGCGATCATGGGACTGACATGGTGCTTATCCGCCATCGCTGCCGCTACTCCGGCACAACAATCGGACTGGTGCAAGCGCTTGAGCCCGCGTCTGCCAGGCGTGTCGACTGAATCCTGCCGGCGCAGCGGCCTGCAGCCTGCGGGGGCGATGTCGCGCAAGGGTTTCCCTATCCTGACCCGCAGCTTTCCGGCTGCCCCCCATCAGAAGAATCCTGTGCGCGTTCTGCTCCTTGGAGGAATACACGGCGATGAATTGACGGCGGCGGCGATCGTGTTCCAATGGATGCAATGGATGCAAACAGCGCCGGCGCAGGATTTTGAATGGAAGGTCGCGCCGGTGGTCAATCCGGACGGTCTCCTTGCGCCCAAGCCGCAGCGGGTCAATGCGAATGGTGTCGACTTGAACCGCAATTTCCCGACTCCCGGCTGGCAGCAGGATGCGCCGCGTTACTGGGTCAAGACCACGGGTAGCGATCCGCGCCGTTTTCCGGGGGCGGCCCCACTGTCCGAACCTGAAACCCGCTGGCTGAACGAGGAAATGGAGCGCTTCCGTCCGAACGTGATCATCTCCGTGCATGCTCCGTTCGGGGTACTCGACTTCGATGGACCGGCGCCGCCGCCGCACCGCTTCGGACGCTTGTATTTCAGCCCGGTCGGCGTCTATCCCGGTTCGCTTGGCAACTACGGCGGCATGCACAAGAATGTCCCGGTGGTGACAATCGAGTTGCCGAACGCATTGGCGATGCCGTCGCAGGATGAAGTGAAACGCATCTGGCGGGACATGCTCGGCTGGATTGGACGCAACGCGCCGCGCAAAGGAGCGGGGACGCGGGAAGCTGGCCCAGCGCCGATCCGGCGCACTTCCGCGAAGGCGGCTAACTGACATTATTCAGATTTTTTGCATTTTGACTGCGGTATAATTTCTGCTCCAAGGAGCGTTGCAGCACGGTGTTTTGCCGCCGTGTCAGGCTTGGATTCTTTTTCGCAACGGCGCTCACGTTACTTTTTTCTATCTTTTTC
>DASVLY010000032.1:0-3573 GCA_036384635.1 Noviherbaspirillum sp.
GGCGCGGCCAGCGTCACCCAGGCACCGATCCTGCTGGCCACCGCACTGGCGATCGCCGCCACCCTTGCGCAGATCCTGTATCTGCTGATACGAGGCCGCAAGGTCGACACCATGCTGTGGGTATCGCTGGTAATCATCAGCGTGTTCGGCGGCGCCACCATTTATTTTCACAACGAAACCTTCATCAAGTGGAAGCCGACGGTGCTCTATTGGTGTTTCAGCGCAGCACTGCTGGTGAGCCAGGTATTCCTTGGCAAGAACCTGATCCGGTTGATGATGGAAAAACAGATTGCCCTGCCCGATAACGTATGGCAGCGTCTCTCCCTGTTATGGGCGATGTTCTTCGGCGCGATGGGTTTGATTAATCTCTATGTTGCCTACAACTTCTCAACCGCTGCGTGGGTTAATTTCAAGCTGTTTGGCTTCACGGGACTGATGTTCGCGTTTGTGATTGCACAGAGCGTATTCCTGTCCAAGTATGTGAAGGACTCGAGATGAACGACCGGATCGAGAGAATTCGCAACCGGCTGGCCGCAACTTTTCGCCGAGCGAATGTCAACTTATCGACGAATCCCATTTGCATGCCGGGCATGCAGGTGCCGCTTCCGGCGGCGGGCACTATAAACTGCGCCTGGTTTCCGACCGTTTTGAGGGGTTAAATCGTATTGCGAGGCATCGGCTGGTGTATGATTGCCTCCGCGACATGATGCACAGCGATATACACGCCCTCACCATCATTGCATTTGCGCCAACAGAAATATCGTAATACAAGGCGTATTTTCTTTTTTCACTCATTACGTAATTTAGGAAGAACAATGACCGTAAAATCTGCTCGCTTGCTGATGCTGCTCGTTGCCGCCGCCGCACTGCCCGTGATGGCGCAGAATCTCGCTATCGTCAACGGCAAACCTGTTCCATCTTCTCGCGCCGACACCATGATCAAGCAACTGGCAACACAGGGCCAGCCGGATACGCCGCAACTGCGGGAAATGGTCAAGCAGGAGCTGATCAACCGTGAAATCCTGATCCAGGAAGCAGACAAGCGAGGCCTGTCCAATACGCCAGAAGTCAAGAACCAGGTTGAAATCGCGCGTCAGTCGATCGCAATCCGCGCGCTGGTGCAGGATTACCTGAAGAAGAACCCGGTCAAGGACTCCGATATCCAGGCCGAGTACGATAAATTCAAGGCGCAAGCCGGCGACAAGGAATACCATGCGCGCCACATCCTGGTCGATAAGGAAGACGACGCGAAGGCCATCATCACAAAGTTGAAAGGCGGCGCAAAGTTCGAGGAACTCGCGAAGCAGTCGAAGGATCCGGGTTCCGCGAACAACGGCGGCGACCTTGACTGGGCATCCCCGGCTTCTTTCGTAAAACCGTTTTCTGATGCGATGGTTGCGCTGCATAAGGGCCAGATCACCGAAACTCCGGTCAAGACCCAGTACGGCTACCACGTGATCAAGCTGGAAGACGTGCGCGCGGCGAAGATTCCGTCGCTTGAAGAAGTGAAGCCACAGATCGCCGAATCGCTGCAGCAAAAGAAACTGCAAGCGTTCCAGGAAGACCTGCGCAAGAAAGCGAAGATTCAGTAAGAAAGACCTGCACGAAACGATCGCCTCTCCGTGGTCGGGTCAGGGAATACGAACTCCCGAACACGGCAGGCGACGCGCAAGTCTTAAAGAAATATTAGATAAAAAAGGCGCCGAAGCGCCTTTTTTATTAACCGACCCACTTGCGTGCATTACGGAACATGCGCATCCACGGTGAATACTCACCCCACGAATCCGGATGCCACGATTGCTGCACAGTGCGGAACACTCGCTCCGCATGCGGCATCATCACAGTGAAACGGCCATCGGACGTCGTCACCGAGGTCACGCCTTGCGGCGAACCGTTCGGATTGTACGGATAGGATTCGGTCGCCTGCCCCTTGTTGTCGACAAAACGCATGGAGACAATCGCCTGGTTGATATCCCCAGTCTGCGAGAAGTCGGCAAAACCCTCGCCATGCGCGACCGCGATTGCACTTTGCGTCCCCGCCATGCCGCCAAAGAAGATTGACGGCGAATCCGCCACTTCCACCATCGCAAAACGCGCCTCGAACTGTTCCGATTTATTGCGCGTAAACTTCGGCCACGCTTCCGCGCCTGGAATGATGGACTTCAGATTGCTCATCATCTGGCAGCCGTTGCAGATGCCGAGCGCGAACGTGTCCGCGCGATTAAAGAAGCCGGCGAACTGCTCCGCCAATTTCGCGTTGAACAGGATGGTCTTGGCCCAGCCTTCGCCGGCGCCAAGCACATCGCCATAGGAAAAGCCGCCGACCGCGATGAAGCCCTTGAAGTCGTCGAGCTTCGCACGCCCGGCAATCAGGTCGCTCATATGCACATCGACCGCGGTGAACCCGGATTTGTGCATCACATACGCGGTTTCGATATGCGAATTCACGCCCTGCTCGCGCAGGATCGCAACCTTCGGCCTGACACCGGTTGCAATGAACGGCGCGGCGACATCGGTTTGCGGATCGAAGGTCAGCTTCGGCGTGATGCCAGGGTCCGACGTATCCAGAATCCGATCATATTCCGCATCAGCACAAGCCGGGTTGTCGCGCAGGCGCGCAATGCGCCAGCTGGTTTCGCTCCACAAGCGCTGCAACTCGACGCGCTGCTGACTGAAGATCACTTTCGCATCGCGCATGAATTCGATCACGTCACGGTCGTTCAGCTTGCCGATGATATGGCTGCAAGCGCCGAGATTGTAGGAACGCAGCACGTTCATCACATCCGACTTTTCATCGGCGCGAACCTGGATCACCGCACCCAGTTCTTCATTGAACAACGCACGCAGCGTCATCTCGTTGCGGCGCTCGGAAACCTGACCGGCCCAGTTCTTGGAATCGCCCCAATCGGATGCGTGCTCGCCTTCCATCGTCAGGATGTCGACATTGATCGACAAGCCGCTGCGGCCGGCAAACGCCATCTCGCACAAGGTCACAAACAGGCCGCCGTCGGAGCGGTCGTGGTAGGCAAGCAGCTTGCGCTCCTTGTTCAACTGCTGGATCGCGGCGAAAAATCCCTTCAGATCTTCCGCGCTATCAACGTCGGGCGTCTCGTTGCCAATCTGCTGGATCACCTGCGTCAGCGCAGACGCGCCCATGCGATTTTTGCCGTGGCCAAGGTCGATTGCAATCAACACCGTGTCGCCAACATCCTTGCGCAACTGCGGCGTCAACGACAGCCGCACATCGGACACCGGCGCGAATGCGGAAACGATCAGCGACACCGGCGATGTCACCGACTTGCTGCCTTCTTCATCCTTCCAGGTGGTGCGCATCGACAGCGAATCCTTGCCGACCGGGATGCTGATGCCTAACGCCGGACACAGCTCCATGCCAACCGCTTTCACTGTATCGAACAGCGCTGCATCCTGCCCCGGCTGACCGCAGGCGGCCATCCAGTTCGCCGACAGCTTGATGTCGGAGATGTCCGCAATCGGCGCGGCAGCGATATTGGTAATTGCCTCCCCCACCGCCATGCGGCCGGACGCAGCGGCATCGATCACCGCCAGCGGTGT
>DASVLY010000033.1:0-7535 GCA_036384635.1 Noviherbaspirillum sp.
GGATGCGTTCGGCGATCAGGTCGACCGCCTCCGCCAGCTCCATGTATTGCTTCTCGAACATCAGATGCAGCGTCTGGAACATCGGGCCGGTGACGTTCCAGTGAAAGTTGTGCGTCTTCAGGTAGAGCGTGTAGGTGTCCGCGAGCAGGCGCGACAAGCCGTCGACGATGTCGCGACGATGCTGCTCCGAAATGCCGATGTCGATTTCCATGATTATCCTCTGCATATCAGGGTCACAATCACCATGCGACCATCGCTTTTGCATGGCGTTCGATGGGTCGGCATAAAGTTTGATGTAGAGCTACTGCGTATCGCCTGTCGTCCCCACGTTGTCGCGCCCCAGGTCACCCAGGAAACGTCCCAGCTCGTCGTTGGCGTTGGAATACGATTCACCAGCCTGCTGCACTGTCCGCATGTCGCCCGGAGCGATGACAATAGTGCTGCCATCGCTCCGGGTGAGCGTGCCGTAACCCGGCGGCAGGTTGTTCTCGCGGTTGTCGACATCCTGAGCCGCACTGCCGTCATCCTGCGCGTTGACGACCAGGGGCAGCGAAGGCTTCGGCAACGGGAACCTGGCATTGACATCGATCAGCTTGTGCGCCAGCGTGCTGCGGAAGAAGTCGCCGACCAGCAGGATTGCATTGTGTCCGCCCTGGCCCCAGTAGTCGCTGCGCATCGTCACGCGCGAGTCGTTGAAGCCGACCCATGCGCCGGCCACGAGGTTGGGATGCATCAGGATGAACCAGCCATCGGTATTGTTTTGCGTGGTGCCGGTCTTGCCGGCGATGTCGGCGAGAATGCCGAAATGGGTTTTCACGGCAGTGCCGGTGCCGCGACGGATGACGCCGCGCATCATGTCGATCAATTCCACCGCCGTGTCTTCCGACATCACCTGCGTGCCTTGAGTGGAGAATTCGGCCAGCACATTGCCGTGGCGGTCGGTGATGCGCTTGATGAACACCGGCTTGCGGTATTCGCCGACCTGGGCGATGGTGGAATACGCGGCCGCCATTTCCAGCAGCGTGACGGGACTGGTGCCCAGCGCCAGCGACGGTACCGGATCGAGCTTGCTTTGCTTGACGCCTGCCGCGCGCGCAAGGCCGATCACGTTCTCCAGGCCGGCATCCTGCATCACCTGCGCGGTGATCGTGTTTTTCGAATAGATCAGGCCGTCGCGCATGCTCATCCGGCGACCGGAGATGCCGCTCATGTCGGCCGGTCGCCATACGCTGCCGTTGGGCAGGGGGATGGCGACCGGGCGGTCCGTATAGGCATGGTCGGGGCGCAAGCCTTGCTCCAGCGCCGCTCCGTACACGATAGGTTTGAAGGTGGAACCGGGCTGACGCTCGGCTTGCGCGACATGGTCGAACTGGTCGATGCCGAAATCGCGGCTGCCAACCCAGGCTTTAATCTCTCCCGAAAACGGCTCTATCGCGACAAATCCCGCTTCCAGCCGCGTCTTGGCCGCGCGCAGCCGCGCCATGAACCCGGTGTCCGCCTTGAGCCGGGCCAATACCGCCTCATCCTTGCGGCCGCCGGCAATTGCCTTGCGGTATTCGGGCGTCTCGCGGATGAAGGTGTCGATCAGATCGTGTCGCTCACGCCAGAAATGCTGAAACGGTTCGACGCGGCGGCGCAAGGAGGCATAGGTTCCGGGCGTATGGGACGCTACCTGCGAGGCGCTTTGCCCCCATTCGACATCGGCAATGTCTTGCAATATCTGCGCTTCGCGCGCAACGGCCTCCGTGGCTGCGAGCTGCAACGCATCATCGATGGTGCTTTCAATCACCAGACCGTCGGTATAGATGTTGTAGCCGTGCTGCTGCGCCCATTCGGTCAGAAATCGCCGCGCGTAGGCGGCGAAGTGAGGCGCAATGCTCGGCGGATCGCTCTGGCGCGTGAACTTGACTTGCAGCGGTTGATCGCGCATCGCCTGGAACTGCGCAGCGGTCAACATGCCGTGCCGGACCATCTGACCCAGCACCACGTTGCGGCGCTTCAATGCGCGTTCGGGATTGATGATCGGGTTGTAGTAGCTGGTGCCTTTCAACATGCCGATCAGCGTTGCGCTCTCAAGCACGTTGAGTGCGGCGGCGGGTTTGTCGTAATAGGTGCGCGCGGCCATCTCGATGCCGGCCGCGTTGTACAGGAAGGGCACCGTGTTGAGATAGGTTTCCAGGATTTCCTCTTTCGAATACGCGCGCTCGACCTTGACCGCGGTAATCATTTCGCGCAGCTTGCGCTCGATGGTGCGCGAGCGTCCTATTTCTTCGGGAAAGATGTTGCGCACCATTTGCTGCGTGATCGTCGAGCCGCCTTGTGCTTCGCCGTTCAGCGTGCGGAACGCAGCCGCCAGCGTGCGGCTGATGTCGATGCCCTGGTGTTCATAGAAGCGGTGGTCTTCGGTGGCGATCAACGCCTGCACCACATACGGCGAAATCTTGTCCAGCGTCACTTGCTGCTGCTGACTGCGGCTGAAAGTCGCAAGCCGGGTACCGGAAGCCGACAGCAGGATGCTCGGCTGCGCGTTGCGCATTGCGCGCACGCCGTCGATGCCGGGCGTGGTCGGCTCGATTTTCGCGATATAGGCAGCAGCGCCCATGACGGCGGCAAGCCCCAATATCAAGAGCGATCCGAACATATAAGCGGTGTACCGCACGATCCTGCGGGTCAATGATGGTTTCTGTTTTCCGGAAACCTGTTGTGCGCTTTGCTGATGCTGATTTTTCTTGTTCACCATCGGTACCCTTGTTTTGTTTTAATGAGATTTTTGACAAGAGTCTGCATTTTTGGTTTTACCGATTGCAGATACCGGATATAAGAGCCTGAACAGGTTCTAAATCAGCACGAACCCTCATAAAAGTGTTTAAATCGAAATACATCCTTATTTCCCGGCACTGCCATGGCTTTGATCCTGCCTTGCTACTATCTCGACGAACCGCTCACCGACGATGAACTGCAATTTGTGCAACAGACCTTGGTCGGCCCTTGGGCCAGGTTCAAGACCGGCGCAGCCGGACTGGAACAAAAGCGCGTGCCGGGTGTGCTGCCGCTGCCCGATGCGCAAGGCGTGTATGCGCACAGCCGGGAAGAGCGGGCCGAGCGCGTGCGCGCGAATCTGCGGCATGCAGGCATTCGCGTCTATAACGGACGGCAGGTGGTATGGGCGATGCCGCGCGATAGCGAATGGGATGCGATCTTTCGCTTCGCTATCCGCGAAGAAACCGGCTATGCGCCGTATGTGGCGCAGCGCTGGTCGGTGGAAGAGGGCGTGTCGAAGCGCATAGCCGTGCGCGTGATCGACACGCAAATGCTGCTGAGTGCTTTATAACAATGAAACCGGCGCGTGACGCACCGGTTCCGCGGACGTGCCTTTGAGGATGGTGTGCGGCTGTTTCCACAGCATCGCACAGTGCTTCTGCTATTTAATGATGGGCTGCGAGCAAGCGCAGTTCAAGCGCCAGGTCCGGCTGGGCTGTGTCGAGTTCGCGCGCCATCTGATCGAGCATGAGAACATCATCCTCCGGGGAACGACGAGCGACGTGCTCTTTTGTTGACCGATGCGGCTTGAACATCATCAATACTGCAGTCAGCATGCTGAATCCGAAGAACAGGCGAATAACACTCATACCGCTACCGGCAAATGCCGGAGCTACCGGGAAAGCCAGCTGGGCAGGGAGGGCAAGCGATAAAACAGCGGTCATAAATTACTCCTGATCAAATTGATTTTTCCTTTTGCTGCGGATTCAGTGTAGGCAGGGATGAGTTATAAAACAAATTTCAATTTCTCATATCAGCTATAATTTTTGTGAATAACTAATAGGCGGTTTCTTCCTTTCAATCGAACTACGTCGACCATGAGTTTCCTGACCCTGGATCTGAATCTGTTGCGGGTATTTGACGCGGTAATGACCGAACAAAACCTGACGCGCGCAGCCAGCCGGCTGGCGATGACGCAACCGGCGGTATCGAATGCGCTGCGGCGTCTGCGCGACGCGCTCGGGGACGAATTGCTGATTCGCACCGCGCATGGCGTCAAGCCGACACCGCGCGCCGAAGCGTTGTGGCCGGCAGTGCGGCGGGCGTTGGGGGAACTGGAAGAAGCGATCACGCCGGAGCAGGTGTTCGACATGGCGAGCGCCCACAATACTTTCCGGCTGGCGATGGCCGATGCGACTGCCGCGCTCTGGCTGCCGGCACTGGTGCGCGCGATCGAGCGCGAAGCGCCGCGCCTGCGGATACGCATGGTGCCGCTGACCACACGAGAGCCGCGCCCGATGTTGCTGCGCGGCGATATCGACCTGGCCGTCGGTTTCTTTCCCGGCGTGGTTGCGCAACTGGCGGGCGGGCAACAGGCCGTTTCGGTGTCGCCGATCCGGCATGAGCAACTGTATTCAGGAAGCTATGTGTGCGTGATGCGCAAAGGCCATCCCCTGGCCAAGCAGGAACTGACGCTCGATGCGTATTGCGCGGCCAATCATTTACTGGTGAGTTTCTCCGGCCGCGCGCACGGCCTGGTGGATGAAGTACTGACGCAGCTCGGGCGCGAGCGCCGCATCCTGCTGACGGTCAACCAGTTTTTCACCGCCGGCCGCGTGGTCTCCACGTCCGACCTGATCACCGTGCTGCCGCGCCACCTGATCGCCTCGACCGGCATGCCCGGCGGATCGCTGGTGATGAAGGAATTGCCGTTCGCGCTGCCCGAGGTGCATGTGGACATGCTCTGGCATGAGCGCGATACGCGCAACCAGGCGCACAAATGGCTGCGCGCGCATTTCAGTGGGATGACGAAAGATACGCTGGTGAAGGCGGGAGGGGCGGCGCAAGGGGAAGCTCTGGCGTCTGCTTGAGGCGCCCGATTCGCCCTGTCGGAAAGCCGCAAAAACCAGGGCCGGGCTTTCAGCCATCCCGCCGTTCAATCCGCGTAGTTATTCTCGCTGTGAAACCCGAACAGCATCTGCACCATGTTGTGCTCGTTGATTGCCGCCATCGGATCGCCGACCACCTGCATCAACTGGTTGCAAAAGCGTGTCGTGTGCTTTTTCGTGCCTTCAAAAATATCGTGGTATTCGGCCCAGCCCCAGATGTAGAAATGCTTGCTGCCCTGCTGCACCGCCGCCAGGTCTTCCGCGCTGATAGCGCCCGGCACCGCTTCCACCATCGCTTTCGGTCCGGCGATGGTCGGAATCAGATCCTCCCTGGAGTTCGGGAACGCGTAATCCTTGGGCAGCGGTTCGTCCAGCAGGCGATAGGTGGTGTTGATCGACAATCCCCTGGTCGGTGTGTTGCCGCTGTTTTCCCATACCGGATGAATCGACCAGCGGTATTGGCCGCTCACCGCATCGAAGTGCAGGAAGGTCTTGAACTCCTTGATGAACATGAAAGCGCGCTGGCCGGCGACCAAAGCATCTTCGGCGGCGCGGGCGGTCTTGTCAGCCGCTTGCGCAGTTTCCATGGTCGCCTTCACCGTCTCGCGCATGCGGCGCGCCTGCAGCACCATGCCGATCACCAGCAAGCCGGAAAACAACGCGACCAGCACATCGGTTATCTTGACTTCATACAGAAAGCTGTCGATCCAGCCGCCGATATCCGCATCGTCCGACAGCGCTGCCTGCGGCGCCTTCGTGCCCAGGCTGGGCGCGTTGTTCAATGCGGCGGGCGCCTGCGCATGGTTTTGGGCGGCGCTGTCCTGAGGCGCGGCTGCCTTGTTCTGGCTGGCATTGATTTCCTTGTTTTCCTGCACCGCGGCTGCCGGCGCCGCCTGCTGCTGCGCCTCCGCCTGTACCGGCTCTGTCTTCGGTTCCTGCGCCAGAACCGCGCTGCAGACGAGCCAGAGCGCGGCAATTACATGCTTTAGTTTCATCAGTTGTCTTCCCGGTTGAATTGATCGATTGCTCACTCGCAGCAAGCGCTGTTTGCGATTGGAATCGCTTAGTCCGGAAAAACTTTCCGAAGTTCAATCAATGGCTCTTGTGCAGCCACACCCGCAGCAATGACAGCAATTGCCCCACGTCCACCGGCTTGGTGATGTAGTCGGACGCGCCGGCGTCGATGCATTTGTCACGGTCGCCCTTCATCGCTTTTGCAGTCAGCGTGATGATGGGCAGCGACTTGAATCGCGGATCGCGGCGGATCGCGCGCATCGTGTCGTAGCCATCCATCTCCGGCATCATGATATCCATCAGCACGATCTCGATCGACCGGTCCGATTGCAGCACTTCGATGCCGTCGCGCCCGTTTTCCGCATACAGCACCTTCATGTCCTGCCGCTCCAGCACGGAGCTTAACGCGAAGATATTGCGCAAGTCGTCATCGACCACCAGCACCTTGCGCCCGGCCAGTCCCGTGTCGGCTGCCTGCGCATCTTCGAGCATGCGGCGCTGCGGCTGCGGCAGGCTGTCGTGCGAACGGTGCAAAAACAGCGCGGTCTCGGCCAAAAGCTTTTCCGGCGAGCGCGCATCCTTGACCACGATCTTCTTGGCGATGCGCTGCAGGCGCGCAGTCTCTTCCTGGTTCAGTTGCGCGGCCGTGTAGATCACAATCGGCAAATCGCCCAGACGCGGATCGGCGCCGATCTTGTCGAGCAGGTCGAAGCCGCTCATGTCCGGCAACGACAGGTCCAGCACCATGCAATCGTAATGCGTGCCGCTCTGCAGGCATTCGAGTGCGGCCTGCGCGGTGCCGAGCGCGTCCACATGCACGTCCCCGTCGCCGATCAGATCGACGACCGCCTGGCGCTGGATCGGGTCATCTTCCGCCACCAGCAGCCGCCGCTTGCGGCCCATCGCGAATTGCTGCTGGATGCGTGCGAATTCCTCCTGCAGGCGCGCCGGCGAAAGCGGTTTGTCCAGGTAGGACGCCGCGCCGCGCCGCAATGCCTGTTCCCGCTCGTGCTGCTGCGACAGCACATGCACCGGGATATGGCGGGTCGCCGGATCGCGCTTCAACCGCTCCAGCACCGCCAGGCCGTTGGCGTTGGGCTGATCGATATCGAGCAGGATCGCGCTGGGCAGATAGTCGCGTGTAAGCGCGAGCGCCGAGTCCGGCTGCGGCGCGACGATGCCCTTGAAATTGTGTTCGCGCGCCTGATCCAGCAGCGACTTCGCATAGTGCTGGTCGTCTTCCACAATCAGCACTGCCGGATCGCCGGGCACAACCAGCGCACGGTCGTCGGCGGTGGCATGCGCGGGTTGCGCTTCATGCTCGGCCTGCACTACCGCCCAAGCTGCCTCATCGTTGGCCGGTGCCGCCATCTGCAATGCCACCGGTGCATATGCGGTTCCGTCGCAACTGTAGGGCAGGTACAGCGTGAAGGTGCTGCCGGCGCCGATCTCGCTTTCGACCCGGATTTCGCCTCGCAACAGGCGCGCCAGTTCGCGGCTGATCGACAAGCCCAGTCCCGTGCCGCCGTACTTGCGGGCGGTGCTGCCGTCGGCCTGCTGGAATGCTTCGAAGATCAACTGCAGCTTGTCCGGCGCGATGCCCACACCCGTGTCGGTGACGGAGAACGCCAGCACCGCATCGGCCTGGTTCAG
>DASVLY010000034.1:0-3527 GCA_036384635.1 Noviherbaspirillum sp.
CCACTCCTTGTGGCCCCGCGAACAGTATTCGCGCCATGCGGCACAAATTACTGGCAGTCATCGTCAGCTTGAAATGCTGATCCACGCGGCGAATCCCCCGGTACATCGTTTGCCGCAGATGACCCACGGTCTTGCTCCAGCTTTCCATGACCATGAACACGATATCGATAACGTTGACCTCGCAAATCGCGTTTGTATGCGGTCGAATTTCAACAGCCTGCTAAGCTGTAGTGATGCGCACGGATGAAGAGCATCATGCCGGACTTCATTACTGAACCCGTCGCGAGCCATGTCTGGAACACCAGATACCGGTTGCTTGACGACAGTCATGCGAAGGAGCCGGATATCCGGGCCACCTGGTCCCGCGTCGCGCTGGCACTGTCCGTTCCGGAGCAGCGTCACCGCGACGAATGGCGTCAGCGCTTCGAGGATGCGTTGTTGCATTTCCGTTTTTTGCCGGGCGGACGCATCCTTGCCGGCGCAGGTACGCAGCGGCATGTCACGTTGTTCAACTGCTTTGTCATGGGGCAGCTTCACGACTCCATTGACGGCATCTTTTCGGCCTTGGCCGAAGCGATGGTCACGATGCAGGCGGGCGGCGGAATCGGGTGCGATTTTTCGACCCTGCGGCCGGCAGGGATGCCTGCGGCGGGAACCGGCAATGTCGCCTCGGGGCCGGTATCGTTCATGCAGGTATGGAACCAGGCGTGCGAAACGCTGATGTCCAGCGGCAATCGGCGTGGCGCGATGATGGCGACGTTGCGCTGCGATCATCCCGATATCGAGCATTTCATCCATGCCAAACACCGGCCGGGGACGCTGCGTCACTTCAACCTGTCGGCGCTGATCACCGACGCCTTCATGCGGGCTGTGGAAGAAGATGAACCGTGGCCGTTGATGTTCCCGCTGGCAGGGCGCGCCGCGCCGGCAGGCGCCATGGTGTGCGAGCGGGTCTGGTCGGGATCGATGACGCCGGAACCTTGCGCCGTGATGAAAACCATCGGCGCACGGGCCTTGTGGGATGGGTTGCAACGGGCGGCGTTCGAGTGCGGCGATCCCGGCGTGATTTTCATCGACCGCGTCGAGCGCGACAACAATCTTTATTATGCGGAGACGATCAGCGCCACCAATCCGTGCGGCGAAGTGCCGTTGCCGCCGCATGGCGCCTGCAACCTCGGTTCGATCAACCTGACGCAATTCGTCACCGATCCTTTCGGTCCGCATCCGAAACTCGACCTGCAAGGTATTGCCGGCACCGCGGCGGTTGCCGCCAGGATGCTGGATAACGTTTACGAAATATCGCACTTCCCATTGAAAGCGCAGGAAAAAGCGGCGCGCGCATCGCGCCGCATCGGACTCGGCATCACCGGTCTGGCCGATGCCTTGACGATGCTGGGCGTGCGCTACGGATCGAGCGCGTCGATCGACATCGCGGAGAAGACGATGCAAACGATCTGCCATGCTGCCTACCGCACCTCGATCGCGCTGGCGCACGAGCGCGGCGTGTTTCCGGCATACCGGTCGCAACAATATCTGAATGCCAGTTTCATTCGAAGCTTGCCTGCGGATATCGTCGATGCCATCCACCTCAAGGGCATCCACAACAGCCATCTCACCGCGATTGCGCCTGCCGGTTCCATCAGCCTCCTGGCAAACAATGTTTCGAGCGGTATCGAACCGATCTATGCGCTGCACACCCATCGCAGCGTCAGGGCGGCGGACGGAACGGTCAAGCGCATGCCGGTGCGCGACTATGCGTGGACGTTGTTTCGCAAGCGGCATGGCGAGGACGCGCCGTTGCCGGACTGTTTTGTCGAAGCCTTCGATGTCGATCCGGTGGACCAGTTGAAGCTGCAAGCGGCGGTGCAGGGCTATGTCGATCAATCCATTTCCAAGACGATCAACCTGCCGGCCGATGCAAAGCCGGATCGCTACCGGGACGTTTTCATGCAAGCGTACCGGCTGGGCCTGAAAGGTTGCACCATGTTCCGGCCCGGCGCCGGGAAGGAGGCGATCCTGTCGTCTCCGGGCGGGCATGCGGCGGACAGGAGTTGCCCGTAACGTCGGCAATGAGCATGGCGGGAAGCGAGGGCTTTTTGCGTCCTCTCAAGCGGGAGCGGTATACCAGTTTCCGCCAGAGTAAATCTGTCCTATTCTTGTTCTGCACATGCGTCATTCACGTTTGCGCGAGGATCGGTCCTATACCATTTGGGACAAATACCCTGTGACAATTTAAAAAGAAGGAATAAAAATCATGCCGACGACTCCAGGTGGAATGGGATGGTTGCGCGACTATCCCGATCTGAAAGGTTACATAATCAATACCGATAAGATATCGATTCAGTTGAAAACGCTGGATCAACGCCCGGTGAAAAGCGATCCCGGTACTCTGGGCGTTCTCAAGGCTGGCGGACCGGCTTGCTACAATCTACCGATCTGCGTCAATGGTGCTCGGAGATATATGACCAGAAAAATCTGGGGTTCTGCACTGCCCATGCCGGCGTCGGTCTGACGAAATATGTCGAGAGCCGCGCCTTTGACAGGCATATAGATGCTTCACGCCTTTTCCTGTACAAAACGACGCGCGACCTGCTTCATTTGAAGAGATGCACCGCTCTGCGTATCAGCGCACTACCATGGAGTCGATGACCTTGTTTGGCACGCCGCCTGAGGATTATGTGTTCTCAAGCGGATTGGCGAACCGGAGTTTGAACTCTCCAACAAAGCGATTGGCGGTGAAGGCAGGGAGGTATTTTGATTTGAAGCGGTCGCCCGTGGACGGATGCGCCTGCCCCTCATCTACCGCCGCCCCATTGAGAAAGACATATCCAATGCCAGAATGTTTGAACCGTTCGTTTCGGTGCGATGAATACAAACAGCATGGAGCATATCATGAGGACAATCAACACCAGCGATAGTGCTGGATTATGGATCGAACATGACAAGATGTTTGATTTTTTAAAAGCGTGCGCAAGAGATGTGTTCACGCTTTCAGCTTGTATCCAAATGCCGTTGTCCGGTGCCGTGACGCAGTTTATTCACACATCTGCTCAGTTCATAAGCTATATGAACATTAGCGTGAATAGCGGCATACTGCTTACGCAATATTATTTTATTCATGTGTCCAAGAAATTTACGGACAAAAGTACAACCTATTATTTTGAGATTTATGGTGACTTTCTGCTGAACGGTAGTAAATTAATTAGAAAAAACTTCTCGGAAACAGGAGCTACAGGGGGGGGTATATATCTGGCTAATTTGAAGAAATTTGAAGAGATTTATTCAAATATGATGAGACTCATTCCGGGACATCATGACAATCCATAGATAGAGTTGATCAGCAAAAACTAAAAGTTTTTATATACGAATAACACATGAAATCATCACCGTAATCGTTCACCCTGCTAAAGGGATGGAACTAACGAAGGCATAATGCCTTTTCCCCAATGCGCCTGAATGACTTGCGTCAGGAAGTCGAGGAGATTGCGCCCTTGCAGCCTGCAACTACCCGCCACCGTCATGATGCG
>DASVLY010000035.1:0-4433 GCA_036384635.1 Noviherbaspirillum sp.
TAGGACTGGACAGCGAAATGATCAGGAAATACGTCAAGTTCCAGGAGAAAGAAGAATCCCATCAACAGGAACTGCAATTGCGGTCAAGCTAGCGGGCCTTCTACGAAGGGCCGCTCGTGTGCCCCCCTCTGGGGGGCGTAAGGCAAAACCACGTTCTACGAACGTGGTTCATTTACTCAGTTCCGGCATCGGAAGAGCGAATTCGCTCACCATGAATTCACGAAATGTTTCCGGCGCAAGGTGTGAGAGCAGCTTGCTCAGGTGCTCGGCATCGTTGATTCCTTTTTGTAATTCTCCATTATTGAGTTTCATTGATTCCTCCTCTCAATTTCCCCGAACGCAATTATACTGTATAAAAAAACAGTATTAATTCGTACCCTTTTTAACGAGAAATAAAGATGGATGAAACGAAACCCCGCGATAGCGGCATTGATGGAGGTGTTGAAACAGCTGCTCAGCTATCTATTATTCAGTGTATTTCCGCATTGGACCTAAACCGTTCGCTTCTGCCTCAAATTCCCTGATGGCCATGGCTGGGGTTCTGAGCCGACACTATCGTTTTCAAGCGAGTGTGACATTCAGGGAAGGATACCAATGCGATATATCAACCACTTTTCTCCAGAGAGCATGACGCCAGAGCAGCGTCGACATGAGGTCGCATTTCTGCTGGCGGCAGCGCTGATCCGCTTGCGTTGCGGAGCAGTCTCCAAGTCCGTAAATAGTGCAACGGAGGGCGAAGTTTTACTTGGCTTTTCCGGTAACCAGAGCGTTCATGGTAACCCGTCAACTAGAGAATAACGGAGTCCTCATGAACGCATCATCCAAAACAATTGCACCGCAGCCGTCCGTGGTGGCCCAGATCATGCAATTGCCGGATCTTCCCATCGAAGAAATCAAGGCACTCTGGCTGCGCCTGTTCGGCAATGAAGCGACCACATACAACAGGCAATTCCTGGAGCGTCGCATTGCCTACAAACTCCAGGAAATCGAATGCCGCAAAACCAACGCGGCACTGCTCGAGCGTAACAAGCGGCGCATCAAGGCATTGGTCGATACCGGCCAACTCAAGAAGCGCGACCGCGATGTTCGTCCCGTTTCTGGCACGGTCCTGACCCGCGAGTATCAGGGAAAAGTGCATCACGTCAAAGTTACGCAGGATGGCCAGTACGAATTTGAAGGCCGGCTCTATCAAAGCTTGTCGATGATTGCACGCGAGATTACCGGCACGCGCTGGTCGGGACCGCTGTTTTTCGGGCTCAAGGCGCCCGGCAAATCCAAGAAGAAGCAGGGAGGCCGGCAATGAGCGAAGTCTTGAAACAGCGCCGCCGTTGCGCGGTGTATACGCGCAAGTCCAGTGAAGAGGGACTCGATCAAGAGTACAACTCCATCGATGCGCAACGCGATGCGGGCCATGCCTATATCGCCAGCCAGCGCGCCGAAGGCTGGATTCCCGTTGCCGACGACTATGACGATCCGGCATTCTCGGGCGGGAACATGGATCGCCCGGGCGTGAAACGCCTTCTGGCCGATATCGAGGCCGGCAAGATCGACATCGTTGTGGTCTACAAGATCGACCGGCTGACGCGCAGCCTTGCAGACTTTTCAAGGATGATCGACGTCTTTGAGCGCCACGGCGTTTCATTCGTCTCGGTGACGCAGCAATTCAACACCACGACATCGATGGGTCGGCTGATGCTCAACATCCTGCTGTCCTTTGCGCAATTCGAACGCGAAGTGACTGGCGAGCGCATACGCGACAAGATCGCCGCCAGCAAACGCAAAGGCATGTGGATGGGCGGTGTGCCGCCGCTCGGCTATGACGTCGAAAACCGGCGACTGGTCATCAATGAGAAAGAAGCCAAGATCGTTCGACATGTCTTCAAGCGCTTCACCGAACTGGGTTCCTCGACCTTGCTGGTCAAGGAACTGCGTCTGGATGGCGTGACCTCGAAAGCCTGGACCACGCAGGACGGCCGGGTACGCGAAGGAACGCCCATCGACAAGAGCCTGATTTACAAGCTGCTGAACAACCGCACCTACCTCGGCGAATTACGCCATAAGGAGCAGTGGTATCAAGCGGAACACCCGGCGATTGTTGAGCAGACAGTATGGGACGATGTGCAAGCCATTCTCGCCACCAATGGCCGCAAGCGCGGCAATGCCACGCGAGCCACCGTGCAATTCCTGCTCAAGGGCATTGTATTCGGCAACGATGGACGCGCATTGTCACCCTGGCACACCACCAAGAAAAATGGCCGCCGCTATCGTTACTACATCCCGCAACGCGACGCCAAGGAACATGCCGGCGTATCCGGCTTGCCGCGCCTGCCGGCCGCGGAACTCGAATCAACCGTGCTGGACCAGCTTCGTGCCGTTTTGCGCGCGCCTGAAATGCTCGCCGATATCACCGCGAAGGCCATCGAGCTTGATCCGACACTCGACAATGCAAAGGTAACGGTCGCAATGTTTCGGCTGGATGCGATTTGGGATCAACTGTTTCCGGCAGAGCAGATCCGGATCGTGCGCCTGCTCGTCGAAAAAGTGATCGTGTCGCCGCACGAAATTCAAGTGCGGCTTCGAACCAACGGTATCGAACGCCTAGTGTTGGAACTTCAACCTGACCCGCCGGTGGCGCAAGTGGAGGAGGCGGCATGAGTTCGAAGCGTATCGACCAAACGGGTGCGCCGGAAACGATTTCCGACAGTTCCGGCCGCCTCACGCTCGCTATCCCGATTCAGATCAAGCGCCGCAGCGGCCGCAAGTTGGTGACGTTGCCAAATGGCGAGACAGTCAAACCCCGGCCGTGGGATACCGAACCCACTCCATTACAGTTGGCCCTCGCTCGCGGACACCGCTGGCTCGCCATGCTGGAGTCGGGCGAAGTCAAATCGCTGAAGGAAATCGCGGAAAAGGAAGGCGTCGACAACAGCTACGTCAGCCGGATGGTGAATCTTACGACCTTGGCGCCGGACATTGTGGAGGCGATTCTCGATGAGAGGCTTCCGCCGGATTTGACGCTGTTTGATCTGGCCGTCGACCCGCCGGCTTTGTGGGATGAACAACGTGCCAGGATCGGACTGATTTGCAGCGAAACCGATCGTTGATCCTGGCCGGTTGTGACATGTAAAACAATTACTCAGTTGTCAGCACCAGACATCCCGTCATGACCCGAATACGCACGGAAGTGCGTATCTCGAACCCCGCCTGTTCCAGCCATTTGCCCTGCATGCGTATCCAGGGGACCTTTACTTGAGTTTTGCCTTGCGTCTTGCTGGTTTGGTCGGACAGTATCGATGACACCTTGAGACGACGCTCTTGTCGCGCCCCTGTTGGGGGAGATTGCTTTTTTGGCTTATGATTGCTTCCAGCCACGATTGACTCCTTAATAGTCGGTTGTGGTTAGCTGGCTTGGGATGTTGACGCATCTCAGGCCAGCGCTTTTTGTGTTGCCGGAAAGTGGTTACTGCTTTCTGGCATGGACAGCATAAAGACCTGTGCGGATTCAGGGAAGTTAATTCTCTGTTCAAATTTGTTTGTAGATATGAATAACTACCGACGTTTTGGAACAGGTGCTTATCTGGCCTGAAGCGCAAAGATCAAGATTGAAATATGTCTTGAGAATGATCATTCTCATTCTTATAGGTTGGGTGTATCAGGTCGTGAATGAGCCAGGAGCTTGGCTGAGTGCGGCTTTTCGCGAGTATGGCGCCCGTATTTAATGGCTGGCGACCTTGGATAACGGCTCCGCTATCCTGATGAATATCCAGTTAGTTGCCATCAAACAGGAGGCTTTCCATGAAAATCAGCGTTGAAACTACCGTCGCCGCACCCATCGAGCAAGTCTGGCGTGCCTATACGACACCCGAGCACATTAAACAGTGGAATGCTGCATCTGATGATTGGCACACGACCGCTGCCACGGTGGATTTGCGCGTGGGCGGCGCTTTTTCCTCACGGATGGAGGCAAAGGACGGCAGCATGGGGTTTGATTTCGCCGGCACCTATACAAAAATCGTAGAGCACGAGCTGATCGAGTATTCCTTTGGTGATCGTACGGCGCAAGTCGAGTTTGCCGATAGCCCCAATGATATAAAGGTGCGAGTAACGTTCGATAGCGAGCCAACGCATTCTGTCGAGCAGCAACAGCAAGGGTGGCAAGCCATTCTCGACAACTTTGCTCGTCACGTGGAGACGGTCCGGTAATGACTTGGACGCATTCTGGAAGAGCATGAAAAAGTCGGATTCGACCGAGGACCAGTCGGCATCTGAGCTGATTGACAAAAGAATCGCCGAGCTTGGGGACTGGCGCGGAGAAACCCTGAGCAGGATGCGCAAGCTCATCAAAGAGGCGGACCCGGATGTCGTGGAGGAGTGGAAGTGGATGGACACGCCCGTATGGTCGCATGACGGGATCATCTGCACCGGCGAATCTT
>DASVLY010000036.1:0-2371 GCA_036384635.1 Noviherbaspirillum sp.
ACGAGTTGTATGGCAGCAAGCTGGTGGCCGCGATGGACCGGCAACATCCGCGCGACTTGTTCGATGTCTGGCACCTGTATCAGTCCGACGGACTGTCGGCAGACACCATCGAATGCTTTGTCACCTATATCGCCGGTCATAACCGGCCGATCCATGAGGTCCTTTTCGGCAACGAGAAGGATATCTCCCATGAATACCACAATGGCTTTGTCGGCATGACCACGGAACCGGTTGCACTAGAAACCCTGCTGGAGACCCGCCAGCGACTCCGCACCGAGCTGCCCAAAATGTTAACCGACAAGCATCGGCAATTCCTTGTCGGCCTAGCCAACGCACAGCCTGACTGGAGCCTGCTGCGCTGTCCGCATGCAGGCGATCTGCCGGCGCTGCGCTGGAAGCTGTCCAATCTTCAAGCCTTCAGAAAATCCCGGCCAGCCGATTTTGAAAAGCAGGCAAGAGAGCTCGAGATCAGGCTTGGCTGAGGGGGCGTTGGTGCCGCCAAGATGCGGTGCCTCAATCGCTATACCTTGCAGATTCTGTCTAGGGAAGGTCTGAACAACTCATGAAATTCACAAGGGTGCAATTTGCAACCCATTGCGATTGAAAAATGTCGGCGAAATTATTCCAGCCGAGTCGTGTCGAGGTGATCAGCGCGGCGTTTACTCGCCGATCTTCGCCCCTATGTCGTTTTCGGACGGACTGCTCCCATCGACGCCATCAACTGCCGACGGGCCATCCACAGGTTCGACAACGCAAACAGCGTCAGCAGATGCGCCGTGTTTTTCTGCAACCCGCGAAAGCGTACCTTGACCAGGCCGAATTGCCGCTTGATCACGCGGAACGGATGCTCGACCTTGGCGCGCACGCTCGCCTTGCGATGCTCTTGTTTTTGCACCCGGGTCTTTGCTTTGCCTTCGGGCAGTTTCGCTATGTCGCTGGGCCGTGCGGCGATATGCCATTGCAGATCCTCACGATCGACGCGGCTTTGCGCGCCTCGGTAGCCCGAGTCGGCCCACACCTGCTGTTCTTTTCCATGCAGCAGATCGGCGACTTGCTCCACATCGGCTTCGTTGGCCGCAGTGGTCGTCACGGTATGCACCAGGCCGCTGTCAGCATCGACACCGATGTGCGCCTTCATCCCAAAAAACCACTGGTTGCCCTTCTTGGTTTGATGCATCTCCGGATCACGTTCGCCATCGGCATTCTTCGTGGAGCTGGGCGCCGCGATGATCGTCGCATCGACGATGCTGCCGCGCTTCAGCAGCAGGCCTTTACGCGTCAGGTGCGCGTTGACTTGCTTGAGGATGTCTTCGGCCAGATCGTACTCTTCGAGCAAATGCCGGAAGTTCAGGATAGTCGTCTCGTCGGGAATCGGTTCGTTCAGACTCAGGCCGGCGAAGGTGCGCAGCGATGTGATTTCGTACAGCGCTTCTTCCATCGCCGGGTCGCTCAGCGCAAACCAGTTCTGCATCAAGTGCACGCGCAGCATCGCCTGCAGCGGATACGGCCTGCGGCCGCGGCCGGCCACCGGGTAGAACGGTTCGATGACTTTCTGCAGCGCCTGCCACGGCACTACCTGCTCCATCTCTTCGAGAAAGACCTCACGCCGGGTCTTCTTCCGCTTACCCGCGTACTCCGCATCCGAAAAACTGAGTTGAGTCATGTCGTGCCCCCTTTGCAACATTCAACGTCTCATTGCGCAATCGGTGGACTTGATCAGACCTTCCTTAGCGGGCGTTCAAGCCGGCGATCTTGACATTTTTTTTACTTGGCGGCAGTGCTGAGCGGTTCAGTGCCGACGACGGGCAAGCCTTCCTTTTCAGACGAGCGATCGAAAACCATAGTTTTGCCGAACACTAGCTGTATCCATGTTGGATAGGTATAAGCCGTACCCTTGTTATGGTCGATGATTGCTCCAATTCCGCCACCGAGAAGTATATTGCCGGCAAGGCCCGCATTTGCGCGAGAAATGGCGCGTGCGGTTGCGTTCGGATTGTCGGGATGCGTGCAAGTAATATCGAGGTCTTTTGATGAGCGATGAATGGATACCGTATCTCCGGACTTCGCGTTGACAGTTCCGTAGTCATTCGAAAGCGTACAGGATGCGCCGGATACCGCTTGCCCATCAGTGGTTTTCGTTTCTAATTTGATTGGTTGATTTGAGTCGTTGACAATAGATGCGCAACCGGTGGATAGAACTGCAGCAGCCGCAATGGCGAAGACCTTCTTCAAATTATTCTCCCTTGATAAGCATGTATGTTGTCGCAGACCATCGTGAATTTCTGCGAGTCGCGATAGTGGCTTGATACATGAATGGATGCCATCCCATAAATATGGCTTGGCAGATGGGCCGGATGCTGCCGATGGCATC
>DASVLY010000037.1:0-3344 GCA_036384635.1 Noviherbaspirillum sp.
GTAGCTGCGGCGCTTCGCTCGCCTCTTGCAAGCGCTGGAATTCCAGAAAGCCGGTTACTTTTCCCATGATGTTCCTTCAGTATTTTTCGCCAGGGGGGCACAAGCTGTCCACGCTGAGGATTCAGCTCCCTCGTGAGCACACCATATGCCCTGCCCCAAGTTCTTCGATTTAAGCTGCGATCTTTTCTTTGACTTGTTTCGCTGCGGCCAACTCGCCAAGCGCCCGCTTGTATTCGGTCGGGAATACCTTGACGAACTTGTTGCGAGCATTAGTCCAGTCATCCAACAGGTTGCGCGCGCGCGTGCTGCCGGTGTACTTGAAGTGGCGCTCGATCAAGCCCTTGAGGATCGCTTCGTCGGTCTGCCCCTCGCCGCCGCGCACCATGCTGTGCCAGATCGCACGATCGATTTTCGCTTCCTGATCGGCAGCCGGGAGCACCGGGTCGAGCGCGACCATCGCCTTGTTGCACTTCCTCTCGAAATCGCCATCCGGGTCGTACACGTAGGCGATACCGCCCGACATGCCTGCCGCAAAGTTGCGGCCCGTTGCGCCTAACACGACGACGGTCCCGCCTGTCATGTATTCGCAACCATGGTCACCAGTGCCTTCGACGACTGCAATCGCACCGGAATTACGCACCGCAAAGCGCTCGCCGGCGACCCCATTGAAGAAAGCTTCACCTGAAATCGCGCCATACAGCACGGTATTGCCGATGATGATGTTGTCGACCGCCCAGCCGCGGAACTCGGTGTTCGGACGCACGATGATACGTCCGCCCGACAAGCCCTTGCCGACATAGTCATTGCCTTCACCGACCAAGTCCAGCGTGATGCCGTGCGCAAGGAAAGCGCCGGCCGACTGGCCTGCAGTGCCTTGCAACTGGATGTGGATAGTGTCATCCGGCAGCCCTTCGTGACCGTACCTCCTCGCGACTTCGCCCGACAGCATGGTGCCGACCGTGCGGTTGACGTTCTTGACCGGCGAGATGAACGACACTTTCTCGCCCTTCTCCAGGGCCGCCTTGGCTTGCGCGATCAGCTTGTGATCGAGCGCTTTTTCCAGGCCGTGATCCTGCTCTTCCACCTGGAAACGCGGCTCGGTTGCCGGCACGTCCGGTTGATGGAATATCCTGGTGAAGTCGAGCCCCTTGGCCTTCCAGTGCGAGATCGCTTTCGACTTGTCAAGCAGGTCGGAACGGCCGATGAGTTCGCTGAAGGTGCGGATGCCCAGTTGCGCCATGATCTGACGAACTTCTTCGGCGACGAAGAAGAAGTAGTTCACCACATGTTCCGGCTTGCCTTGGAATTTCGCGCGCAGCACCGGATCCTGGGTCGCAACGCCGACCGGGCAGGTATTCAGGTGGCACTTGCGCATCATGATGCAGCCTTCGACGACCAGCGGCGCGGTAGCGAAACCGAATTCATCGGCCCCCAGCATTGCGCCGATCACGACGTCGCGGCCGGTCTTGATCTGGCCGTCGGTCTGCACACGGATACGGCCGCGCAGGCGGTTCAACACCAATGTCTGCTGCGTTTCGGCCAGCCCCAGTTCCCACGGCGTTCCGGCATGCTTGATCGAAGATACAGGCGAAGCGCCGGTGCCGCCATCATGGCCGGCAATCACGACGTGGTCCGCCTTGGCTTTAGCAACGCCTGCGGCAACTGTACCGACGCCGACTTCGGACACCAGCTTGACCGAGATCGATGCCTTCGGATTGGCGTTCTTCAGGTCGTGGATCAGTTGCGCCAGGTCTTCAATCGAGTAGATGTCGTGGTGCGGCGGCGGCGAAATCAGGCCCACGCCGGGCACCGAGAAGCGCAGCTTGGCGATGTACTCGGACACTTTATGCCCCGGCAACTGACCGCCTTCGCCCGGCTTTGCGCCTTGCGCCATCTTGATCTGGATCTGATCGGCCGAGGTCAGGTATTCGGCGGTCACACCGAAACGGCCGGATGCCACCTGCTTGATCTTCGAGCGCAACGAATCTCCGGCCATGAGCGGCAAATCGACCTCGACACGATCTTGTCCGATCACGGATGCGAGCGTTTCGCCCTTCTTGATCGGGATGCCTTTCAGTTCCTGGCGATAGCGGTTCTCGTCCTCGCCGCCTTCGCCGGTGTTGGATTTACCGCCGATCCGGTTCATCGCGATCGCCAGCGTCGCGTGCGCTTCGGTCGAAATCGAACCGAGCGACATTGCGCCGGTGGCAAAACGCTTCACGATTTCTTTCGCCGGCTCTACTTCATCGAGCGGAATCGCTTTCGACGGATCGATCTTGAATTCGAACAAGCCGCGCAGCGTCATGTGGCGCTTGGACTGATCGTTGATGATCTGCGCATATTCCTTGTAGGTATTGAAATTGTTGGAACGGGTCGAATGCTGCAGCTTCGCAATCGCGTCCGGTGTCCACATGTGATCTTCGCCACGAATACGGAATGCATATTCGCCGCCGGCGTCGAGCGCATTGGCCAGCACCGGATCGTTGGAAAACGCGAGCTTGTGCAGGCGCAGCGCCTCTTCCGCGACTTCGAACACGCCGATGCCTTCGACATTGGACGCGGTGCCCTTGAAGTATTTGTCGACCAGAGCCTTGTTCAGACCGATCGCTTCGAAAATCTGCGCGCCGCAGTAGGACATGTAGGTTGAGATGCCCATCTTGGACATCACCTTCATCAGGCCCTTGCCGACCGCTTTCTGGAAGTTGTAGATCGCTTTTTCCGGCGACAGATCGCCCGGCAGGCTCTTGGCCATTTCGGAGAGCGTGTCCAGCGCGAGGTACGGGTGGACCGCTTCCGCGCCGTAGCCGGCCAGAAGCGCAAAGTGATGGGTTTCGCGGGCGGAGCCGGTTTCGACCACCAGGCCGGTGGAGGTGCGCAGCCCCTTGCTCACCAGATGCAGATGGATCGCGGAGGTCGCAAGCAATGCCGGAATCGCCACCTGCCCTGCATCGACCTTGCGGTCGGAAATGATCAGGATGTTGTGGCCGGATTTGACCGCATCGACCGCTTTCGCGCATAACGATGCAATGCTCGCTTCGATGCCTTGCTTGCCCCAGGCGACCGGATAGCAAATGTTCAGCTCATACGATTTGAACTTGCCGCCAGTGTGCTTGCTGATGTTGCGCAGCTTCGCGATATCCGCATAGTCGAGGATGGGCTGCGACACTTCGAGACGCATCGGCGGGTTGATGTTGTTGGTGTCGAGCAGGTTCGGTTTCGGGCCGATGAACGACACCAGCGACATCACCATCGCTTCACGGATCGGGTCGATCGGCGGGTTGGTCACCTGCGCGAACAACTGCTTGAAATAGTTGTACAGCGTCTTGTTCTTGTTCGACATCACG
>DASVLY010000038.1:0-3202 GCA_036384635.1 Noviherbaspirillum sp.
GCGTTCGCTGATGTCCCTCAGTACGCCGGTAAACTTGCGCCGGTTCGCGATCGTCATTTCGGAGACCAGCAGTTCGATCGGAAATTGCGAGCCGTCCTTGCGTTGCGCAATGAACTCGCGGCTGACGCCGATTACATGCCGTTCCCGGGTGCGCAGGTAATGTCCCAGGTAGACATCGTGTTGCTCGCGGTACGGCGACGGCATGATCATGTTGATACTCAGGCCGGTCATTTCTCCGGTACGGTAGCCGAACGCTTTTTCCGCGGCGGGATTGGCGGTTTCGATGATGCCGCGCTCATCGATCACGATCACCGCGTCCATCATCGTCTCCATCATCGTCTCCAGCATCGCCCGCTCTTCGACGGCGCGCCTGCCTTCCGACCACAAGAACACCGGCAGCAGCACGATGACGCACATGGCGGCCAGCGCGAGGCCGAGCGTGCTGCCGAAAACTCCTTTGACCTGCCACTGATAAGTCAGCCATGCGATAAGCGCAGGAATCAGGATGATTGGAGAGAGCCGGAGACGCCACATGACGCCGCCGGCGCCGGGGCGGGTCAGGACTGACATGATGCCTGTATCGGGTCGGGAAAACAGAATGGTCAGCGCCAGCAGCGTCAGCAGCATGCCGGCGCCGGCCGTCATCGGCATGTTCTGACCAATCTGCACAAAAAAACGGGTGCCGAGCGCGAGGCCGATCAATGCCAGCAGCGATTCGATCAGGCTGGTAAGCGCAAATATCTGGCCGACCAGCAATCCTCTTTCTCCGGTGCGATTCAGCATGATCGCCGAAGAGAGCAACAGGATTCCGACCGTCGTATTGGGAGGCATGACAAGCAGCCGGGCTTCGCCTTGCGGAGAGCCCAGCAGCAAATAATAGGCAATGGACATCAGGGCGATGCCGAATGTGGCGGCAGCCAGGCTGTGTGCCAATAAACGGGAGGGTGTTTTATTTGCCTGCTCCAGATAAATGGAGGCGCCGCACAGCATGATGCTGATGCTGACGATAAAGTGCGGAAATTGCGATTCGATCGAATACTCGAACAGGTAAAGGCGGGCGATGACAGTGCTTGCACCGAGTAAAAATATGACGGCGGCAAACAGTTTCGATAAGTACTTGAGTTGAGCAATGAGAATATGTCTGTCCATACTTGAGCAATGCTGTTGTCCGCATGCTTGAAGGACATCGGAATGGACATCCATCAAGATATCTCTTTGAACATAACCTCACATCAAGGTTTCAAAAGTGTGATGTGAATTTCTGTTGCATTAATAGGGAATTTTTGCGGCACGTCGGGCTCGAACAGCTATTGCTTTGCGAATAAAGGGAAAGCGAAGAGGGGAAAACGATGAAAACCGCACTGAAGCAATACCAGGTAAAGACCAAACGGCCGGAGAAGAAAGGCGCAACGCCGCGCTTGCCGCACGAGCGCGACGAATCCGACGACAGCCAGGAAAGCGTGGTGCGCGACGATATCAGGCAAGCGTATATCGACTTGCAGCAGGGCCAGGTCGATACCGACCTGCGCGAAACCGGCGGCGTGGATGAAGTGGTGAACAAGCGGCCGGGGCAGTCGCCGGACAAGGTGGTGAAAAAGCCGGACTGATTGATGGCGCTGTCCGGCGGGATTGCGCAGTGTCAGAACTTGTTCTCTTAAGGGCCCGCGCAGGAATACGTTGCACAGATCCTAAGCGAGCCAGCGTTTCCTGCGGCGATAAAACTTCATGTCGCGGAAACTCTTGCGTTCCGCGCCCGACACGCCGAGATAGAATTCCTTCACATCTTCGTTGGCGGCGAGTTCCTGCGCATCGCCTTCCATCACCACGCGGCCGTTTTCGAGGATGTAGCCGAAGTCCGCATAGCGCAGCGCCACCATCGTGTTCTGTTCCGCCACCAGGAAGGACACGCCTTCCCTGCTGTTCAAGTCTTTCACGATCTCGAAAATCTCTTCGACGATCTGCGGCGCCAGCCCCATCGACGGTTCGTCCAGCAGGATCATCGTGGGTTTGGCCATGAGCGAGCGGCCGATGGCGCACATCTGCTGTTCGCCGCCGGAAGTGTAGCCGGCCTGCGAGTGGCGCCGTTCCTTCAGGCGCGGGAAATAGGCGTACACCATCTCCAGCGCTTCCTTTTGCTGCGCGCGCGACAGGCTGCGCGTGTAAGCGCCGGTGAGCAGGTTTTCCTCGATGGTCAGATGGGAGAAGCAGTGACGGCCTTCCATTACCTGCGACAGGCCGCGCCTGACCAGTTCGTTGGGTGTGAGCCGATCGACGCGCTCGCCGCGAAACTCGATGTTGCCCTTGGTGACATCGCCGCGTTCGCCGCGCAATAGTGTCGAGATCGATTTCATCGTGGTCGATTTGCCGGCGCCGTTGGCGCCGAGCAGCGCAACGATTTTTCCCTGCGGCACTTGCAGCGATACGCCTTTCAACACCAGGATCACATGGTCGTAGATGACCTCGATGTTGTTGACGGCGAGATAGGGTGCCGCATCCGGGGCGGCGCTTACGGGGGAGAGGGTCATGTCAGTCGTTCCGGGGGTAGGTGATGTGTGATGATCTGCCTCTCTTCAATTTTCAGGTTGTGCCTGGATGCGCTCCACAAGGCTCCTTCCCCCTTGCAGGGGGATGAGGCGGGGGTTTCGCAAAGCATGCTTTGCGCCCGCCGAATCGCATTGCCTTGCAAGGCAATGCGTGGGACGGTCGGGATGGGGGTAGTGCGGTCGTGCCTGTTTCTACGTTGACTCAATCTCACTACCCCCACCCTAACCCTCCCCCTTGCAGGGGGAAGGAACCTGACAGAGCGCCGTTCAAGCGTAATCCGAAACTGAAAGTGTGTCAGACCACCAGGGCGGCTCTTGTAACGTCGGCACAATCAGCTCGCGCAAGCCGGCGTGATCTTCTTCTCCGTCGCGTACTTCGCCGACGATTCTTCCAGCAGCTTGCGGGTAAACGCCTTGTCGCCCGTCAGCCAGTTCGGCGTGACCGGCACCCACTTGCTGCCGTTCCACTGCTGCACCTTCACCGCGCCCGAACCTTCGTGGTCGTCGCAGGAGGTTTTCACCGGCGGGAACATGCCGAGCGCGCCGAGCGCTTTCTGGCGCGCTTCATCCACGTTCAGGTGCTCGAAGCCCCAGCGCACCTGTTCGCCCGTCATCACCTTGCCCTTGCCGAATTTTTCCTGCGCGGCGCGGATCGCTTC
>DASVLY010000039.1:0-3770 GCA_036384635.1 Noviherbaspirillum sp.
TCATGTACCTTCCTATTAGCCCGACTGACTCTGACAGATGCCCAAGCCGATTTGGTTATTCGATCTCGATAACACGCTGCACAACGCATCGCACGCGATTTTCCCGGCCATTAACGCGAACATGAATGCCTACATGGCGAAGGTGTTGAGCGAGGATGGCCGGCCGGCGGATGCAGAGTCGGTGAATGCGGCGCGGCTCGCATACTGGAAGCGCTACGGCGCGACTCTGCTTGGCATGATCAGGCATCATCAGGTGAAGATGGAAGACTTCCTGCGCGAGGCGCATCGCTTCGACGACCTGTCCGCCATGATCCGCGCCGAACGCGGGCTTGGCCGGCTGCTGAAAAGCCTCCCGGGCCGTAAAATCCTGCTCACCAATGCGCCGCGCCGCTATTCCCGCGACGTGATGCGCCACCTCGGCCTGCATCGCCACTTCGCCAAACACATTCCGATCGAAGCGATGCACGTGCATCGTCAGTTACGCCCCAAACCGTCCAGGCAACTGCTGCGCAAGCTGATCGCTAAAGAACGGGTCCCTGCCTGCCGTTGTGTACTGGTGGAGGACACGGCGGATACGTTGAAGGCCGCAAAAGCCATCGGCATGCGTACGGTCTGGGTCACGCAGTATCTGGCAACCAGCCCGAATGTGATCCAACTGGCAGGCGGGCGGCGGCTGCCCGGATTCACAAGGCGCCCCGCATACGTCGATGTCAAAGTACAATCGGTCAGGGAGTTGCATCGACTGCGCGGCCCCTAACAGGCTGTTGAAAAACGTAGCGAGCGGGCCGAGATTGGGGGCGAGGAGCGCACGCGTACGAGTGGTACGCAGAGCACCGCAGCCCCCAGGATCGGTCCGCGCAGTAGTTTTTCAACAGCCTGCTAAACCAGTTCATTCTAAACATCATGGCTAGCACAAAACCGGGCGAACGCAAACTCCAGATTCTGCAGACCCTCGCAGCCATGCTGGAACATCCGAAGGGGGAAAAGATCACGACTGCGGCGCTGGCAGCCAAGCTGGATGTGTCGGAGGCGGCGCTATACCGGCATTTCGCCAGCAAGGCGCAGATGTTCGAGGGGCTGATCGAATTCATCGAATCGACCGTGTTCGGCCTGATCAATCAGATCAGCGAACAGCAGGAAAACGGCTTGTCGCAGGTGCAGGCGATTGCCGGCATGCTGCTCAATTTCGCCGAACGCAATCCCGGCATGACGCGGGTGTTGATCGGCAATGCGCTGGTTACCGAGAACGAGCGCCTGCAGGCCCGGATGAATCAATTCATCGAGCGCGTCGAACTCGCATTGAAGCAGTCGCTGCGCCTGGCCGTCACCCAGGGCCAGGCAAAGGAAGCCGAGGTTCCCGCGCGCGCCAGCATGATCGTCAGCCTGGTGATCGGGCGCTGGCATCGCTACGCAAAAAGCGGCTTCAGGCAAAGTCCTTCGGAAAATGCGCAGGCGCAGATCGCATTGCTATTGGTTTGAGGGTCCGCGCAGGAACAAATTGCACAACTTGTTCTCGCGCGGACCCTGAGGGCTCGCTCGTTTCCGCTGCCATTGAGGCATGGCTTCAACCATCTGCTCGCCGTTATCGCCAGCGGCCTTCGCATTACAATACGCGTTTCGGCGCATGCCTGAGATTGCTTTGAACCCTTCCGTTACCCCCGCTACCGATTGCTTCGCACTGCTGGACGATTGCGACGCGAGCGCCGACGATCCGCGCTCGCGTCTGTACACCGGTTACATCGGCATGCTGGAGTGTGTTGATGTCGCTCAACTGCCTGCGCTGTTGGAAAACATGCAGCGTGCGTTGCAGCAAGGGCAACACGCGGTGGGCGTATTCTCCTATGAACTGGGCGTCGGGCTGCATCGCATTGCATGCGATGCGCAAACGTTGCCGCTGGCACAGGTGCTGCTGTTTGCGCGCTGCGAGCGGCTGTCCGCAGCGCAGGTCAATGCCTGGCTGGCGCAAGAGCAGGACACGCAACCGGCTGGCATTGCACAGGTATCGGCCAGCGTCAGCGAGGAGGAATTTGCTGCTGCAATCGAGCGTATTCATGCGTATATCGAGGCGGGCGATACCTATCAGATCAATTACACTTATCGTGTGCGCTTCGATGCATTCGGTGCTCCACACGCGCTCTACCGGCGCCTGCGCACACGGCAGCCGGTGCCATACGGCGCATTGATCGCCCTGCCAGACGGACGTATGGTGTTGTCGCTGTCGCCCGAGCTGTTTGTGCGCCATGAGGGCGGAATAATAACGGCGCGTCCGATGAAGGGCACGGCAGCGGCAACCGGAGATGAGCAGCAGGATGCGGCGCGGGCGGCGGCGCTCGCAACCGACCCGAAGAACCGCGCGGAAAACCTGATGATTGTCGATCTGCTGCGCAACGATCTCGGGCGCATCGCCGCCTTCGGTTCGGTGCAGGTACCGAATTTGTTCCAGGTCGAGCGCTATAGCCGCGTGTTGCAAATGACATCCACCGTGCGGGCGAGCCTGCGTCCCGAAGCGACGCTGGCGGAGGTGTTCCATGCACTGTACCCGTGCGGCTCAATCACTGGCGCACCCAAGCGGCGCACGATGCAGATCATCAATGAATTGGAGCGGGAGCCGCGCGGTATCTATACCGGCGCGATCGGCTGGTTTGACGCGCCGGGAACCGAGCAAGGGATCGGGGATTTCTGCTTGTCGGTGCCGATTCGCACCGCCACCCTGCAGGCGCCGGATGCATCCGGCATACGCAAGGGCGAAATGGGTGTCGGGGCCGGCATCGTGCATGACAGCGATGCCGCTGGTGAATTCGCCGAATGCCGGCTGAAGGCCGCCTTCCTGACCGGCTTGCCGCACACATTCGAACTGCTGGAAACCATGCATGCGACGCGCGAGAGCGGTTGCCGATATCTCCACCTGCACCTGCAGCGCCTGGGTTCGTCGGCTGCATATTTCGGCTTCGGCTACGATGAAGCGCTTCTGCGTGCGGCGTTAAAAGCGGCATGCGATGCGCTGCCGCACGGCATCGCGCATCGCATGCGGCTTGCATTGAAACACGATGGCAGTTGCGACATCCAAAGCGCGCCGCTGACGCCTTTGCCGCAACCGGTGCGCATCCTGCTTGCTACGGAAACGACGGAGGCTGGCGACCTGTTCCTGCGCCACAAGACGACGGTGCGCGAACGCTATGATGCCGCGTGGCGCGCGGCCGAAGCGCAGGGAGCGTTCGACATGCTGTTTTGTAATGCGAACGGCGAATTGACCGAGGGCGCACGCAGCAACATTTTTATCAAGCTCGGTGGACGCTGGTATACGCCGCCGCTCGCCGCCGGGGTACTGCCTGGTGTGATGCGTTCGGTGCTGCTGGCCGATCCGGCATGGAATGCACAGGAGAAGAGCCTGACGCTCAACGATTTGTACCGCGCGGAGCAGGTGGTAATGTGCAATGCGCTACGAGGTGTATTGCAAGCGACTGTGGCTTAACAGGCTGTTGAAAAACTACTGCGCGGGCCGATCCTGGGGTCTGCGGTGCTCTGCGTACCACTCGTACGCGTGCGCTCCTCGACCCCAGGCTCGGCCCGCTCGCTACGTTTTTCAACAGCCTGTTAGAAGTTGGAAAATACCAGGCTCTCATCGCGTGCCGCGTCGCACATCTATTAAGCAGTTGATACAAGCCAAAGGGGAATGGCCGGGTTCGCGAATAATCATGTGAGGGAGACTGAACATGATAATAGTGCCTTGCTTCAAGCGCGCGAGCCGGGCGGCGAGAGGTGCATGCGTC
>DASVLY010000040.1:0-5683 GCA_036384635.1 Noviherbaspirillum sp.
GACGGCCTACACGACCAGCGAGGAACGGCGCCGCGCGCAGGAAACGGCGAAGCTGTGGGAGGCGCAACAGCGCCGGCGGCCGCCGCCGCCGGCGGCCGGCGCGGCGACCCCGGCTGCGCCTGTGCTGCGGCTCGTCCTGCACGTCGTCATCGAGAACAACAGCCAGTTCGTGCGCGGCCGGAAGAAGGCGCGGCGGTGGATCGAGGACATGCTGCTCGGGGACTGCCTGGTCGAGGTGCGCAGGAACGGCGACTATGTGCTCGACATTCCCTACGACGACGAGGAAGACATGGAGCGCGCGATCGACGACCTGTTCTCGGAAATTCACCTGGTCGCCGAGGGCCACCATTGCTTCATTGACGAGATGCACCTGCACGACGAGGCGAACGACCGATATTGGCCATAATAACCGTTAGCATCATTCAGAACGTTATTTCTGAATGATGCTAACTGTTAGTTTTATGCAACGCCTTGATGTATATGTGGTTCCGGCAACTAACAGTTTGAGAGCGTTTCGGTCGATTCTTAACCCTTAGAGCGCTTTGCCAACGCATGAAAGGGGTCGATCTCGGGCCTGCGATGCTCGCCGTACATCACGTACGGCTGCGCTTCTCAGCCCGACCTCGCCTCCCTTGCATGCGTTGGCAAAGCGCTCTAGTCATCACAAGATCCACACACTCTGTCTGCAAAGCGGTGCCGCTTTTGTTTGAACGCATATGCACGTTTGATACCATTTACTCTATGAAACACACCATAGGAAATGCCTTATGACTGTATCGCCCTCTGAAGCGACAGAACCCTCTAATCTACTTTCCAGTGACGGCATATCCGGCTTTGCCAAGCGTGTATTGCGTTATTTTCAAGATTTCATCGAGACTGACTTCAAGCGTCATCAAGCGCCGCGCCGGCGGATCATCCTCAAAAACGATGCTGGCTTTCGGATGGGCATCCCACTACGCAAGTATTCGACGCTGTTTGAGACGGTCTGGAAAGCGTCGCGCGAGCCATTGGCTAAGCCGTTTGAATTGCGCATTCCCAAAAGCCGCTTTATGGCGCCTTTGTCAGCCACCCTGCGCGACTTGATCGCCAAGCAGGTCGCAGCCATCCCGGATGAGAGCTTTTCCACGATCCGGGAAAACACTATCGACTACGCCAAGAAAAAGCGTATCACCGGTGCACAAGATGCAGAGAAGTTCGCGGACGATGTTTCCGTCCTGTTTGTGGAGGATGTCGGCCAGCGCCTCATTGTCAGGCTGCTGTCGACGCTGGAAGAGCCTTTCAAGCAGAACGCCTACTCATCCATTGAATCGGTCTATGACATCGAAGCGGATCTGACCGAGGCCATTACCAAGCCGGTGACGGACAGAATTGCCAAGACGCTCAATACCCTGATCGTCTCGAATGATGATGCCGAGTTAAAGGCATTGCTGAACGAGTTTTTCGCGACAGCTGATGTGCGCCAGTCGCTTACCGAGTTTTTTGAGCAGTTTTCGACGGCCGATATTTTCCAAGAACTGCGCGACCTGGATAACACCCTGCGTACCGCTGAAGGCCAAAGCCTGTATCTTTATCTCTGCGATATTAAGTTCGGTACGGCATCGTTCCCGCTTTTCTACGTCCCGCTTGAGATCCTGTTCGACGATCAGACCACATCATTCGTCCTTAAGGCTGACCCGCATCTTTACATCAACAAGCGAGCCCTCGATTGGATCGTGCAGGAATTAGTCCAGTCGACCGGTCGCACATTTATCTCTCCGGTCGAAGACCGGATTCTGTATCTGTCGGGTACGGAATCCTTTGCTGACGCCGCCGCCAAGCAGCTCAAGTCGATGGTGAAGTCGTTGGAAGTAGCAGCTGACCTTGATCTGTCTGGCAACCGTCTGAAAGTCACGGAAGGCGCGACGGTGCGGATGTCCAATTCAGTGTACTTTGCCGTTTTCGACAAGGCGGACGAATCAATCCTGTCAGATTATGAAGCACTGCTGACCGCCATTGAAGGCGAAGAAGCCGCTGCAGCCAATATGTTTGAAAACATTGTGCGCAGCATGATTCTGGAAGAACCGCACAATGCGACCACCGCAATCGACCAGGCATGGGATGCAATCCAGACGCCGGACCGCTTGATTGCGCCGTCTCCAATCCCTGTCAATGAAGAACAACGCAAGATCCAGCTTGCGTTAAATGCCAAGAATTGCAACTACGTCGTTGTGCAGGGGCCGCCAGGGACCGGCAAAAGCCACACCATCTCAGCAATCGCATTCGACGCCATCTTGAGTGGCAAAAGCATCCTTATCCTTTCCGACAAACAGGAAGCGCTCGACGTTGTCGAAGACAAGCTTGCCGCAACGCTGGCCAAGGTGCGCCATGGCGGCGACGATTTCCCCAATCCGATTCTGCGACTCGGGAAGACCTCGTCCTACCCCAAGCTAATTGCCTCCTCGTCCCTGGAACGCATCAAGGAGCAGGATCGTGCCCAGCGTGCCAATGCCGCCCGACTGGACAATGAAACCAAGGAAGTGCACGAGTCCCTGCGGGCCAAGGTGGCGATAACAATTTCAGCCTATTCCAGCATTAAGCTTGACGAGATCCATGAGCTGTCGCGGCTTGAGCGCGAGATCGAACAAAAGTTGCCCGGCTTTACCGAACGATTGCGCGATGCGATCGACAACGCCCAGTTGTCCCAACTGGAGACAGCGCTCAAATTGGTGACGGTCGACCAGATCAAGGAAGTTGCGCATGCTCTGCAGGGCACCGGTTTGTCGGCGACCGGCGTACAGGCGGAATTGCGGGTGCTGCTTGCCGCAAACAAGCTTGCTGGCGCGCGCCATGCGTCCCTTGGCTTATTCAGTGAACTGGCCCCATCGCATATTCCGGTCTTGAGTAATTTCATCGTTGAGTATGAAAACGCGAAGTGGCCGGTATTCGGCTTTATGTTTTGCCGCGGCAAAGCCCGAGCGATCGACCAACAGCTTGGCACGACCCTGCCGTGCGTGAATGCCTTGGATTTGCATAAAAACATCGACGCATTACGCCAGGTGGTGAGCACCTTGTCAGCCATTCAACGTACTGCCAACGAGTGCCAGGTCCCGGACACGCATATGACGCTCGTATACAAGCTGCTGGCCACGAACAAGAGCGTACCATCCACGACCCAGCAGACCGAAGCACTTATTTCGGCATTTTTGGCGGCGCTGCCGGATCACTGGCCGCAGCTATCGGGGGCAAATGCCAGCCAGATACTGCAAATCATCCATGCCAGCGCTAGCTACGCCTTGGACTGGCATCGCATTTCCCATACAGTGAACTCCGCGCCGGTATTCGACTACGTTGGTGAGAAATCCCGGCTGGAGACCTTACACGCCGCACGCATGAGCCGCGAAATTGATAGCAAGTTCGTCAATTTCGTGCAGGAGAACCGTGCGCTTGCAAAATCTATCGGTGAAGTAATCAAGAGCAAGAAGCAATTCCCGACCAACGAATTCGATCGGTTTGCCGGGGCGTTCCCCTGCATTATTGCCGGCATCCGGGATTACGCATCGTATGTGCCATTAAAGTCACAATGCTTCGACATTGTCGTGATCGATGAAGCAAGTCAGGTATCGCTTGCGCAGGCCTTTCCGGCGCTGTTGCGTGCAAAGCGTGTTGTGGTCTTTGGCGACGAAAAGCAATTCTCCAACGTCAAGTCACAACAGGCCAGCAGGGAACGTAATGCAACCTATCTGACGGACATGGAGTCATTCTTCCGCCGGCACATTTCAAGCGCCGCTGACCGTATCGAGCGCTTGAAGCAGTTCGATGTGAAGAAGTCTGTTCTCGATTTCTTCAAGCTGGTTGCCAACACCGAGATCATGCTGAAGAAGCACTTCCGTGGTTATCAGGAGTTGATCAGCTTTTCTTCCGAGCAGTTCTATGACGGCCAGCTGCAGGCAATCAAGGTGCGCGCTAAACAAATGACAGATGTAATCGCCTTCAAGGTACTGGAGCATGATGGCCGTACGGAAAAGCATCGCAACAGCAATAGCGTCGAAGCCGAATACATTTTGAATGAATTGCGACGGATGATCGACGAAGACGCGGAAGAGTCGGTCGGCATCATTACGCCGTTCCGGGAACAGCAGGAGGCGCTCTCGCGCCTCTTGATGAACGATACCTATGCCGACCAGTTCCAGAAACAGCTCAAGCTGAAGATCATGACCTTCGACACCTGTCAGGGCGAAGAGCGTGATTTAATCATTTATTCGATGGTGGCCACGCGTGACCATGATGCGTTGAACTATGTTTTCCCTGTATCGCTCGAAGACACTCGCGAGCGCATTGAGGAAGCATTGAAGGTTCAGCGCTTGAACGTTGGTTTCTCGCGCGCGAAGGAGGCAATGCTGTTTGTGCTGTCTAAGCCGGTTACCGAATTCAAGGGCAGCATTGGCCGTGCGATTAAACATTTCGAATCGGTTCTGTCGCGCCGCTCCATGCCAACCGGCGGCCCGACTGAGTCACCCATGGAAGCCAAGGTCCTCGACTGGATTCAGAAGACTGCGTTCTTCCAAAAAAATGCTGATGTGATTGAACTGCAGACGCAGTTCAGGATTGGTGATTATCTGCGCCAACTCGACCCCTCATACAAGGACCCGGCGTACCGCGCGGACTTCCTCCTCACCTATTATGGTGACCCTGATACCGAAGCTGATGATGTGCGCATCATCATTGAATACGACGGTTTTGCCGAACATTTCGTCAATCGCGAGCAGGTCACCAACAGCAATTGGGAGCACTTCTACAAGGAATCCGACATCGAACGGCAGCTGGTGATCGAGTCCTACGGCTACAAATTCCTGCGGATTAACCGATTCAACCTCGGCAAGGACCCGATTCAGACGCTTTCGGAGCGTTTATATCAGCTGGTTAATCAAGCCGTGGAGAGTGCGCCGCTTGAGAGTGTGTCCAAGATCTTGGTAGACACGGAGGACCTGCAGAACGGCAAATCCAAGCCATGCCCGAAATGCGCGCGGATCTTGGATTTGTCGGCCTATTACGATCCGTCGCTTCGCAACGGCACCGGCGGTCATGGCAGGATCTGCATGAGCTGCAAGGCGCCTGAGAAGGCCACGACACCATTCCGCAAATCGCGCCGGCGCTTTGCACGGCGTTGGGGTTAAGCAGGAATTACCTGCTGGTCTCCAGCGCTGCGCAGAGATCAAACAGAACCGAAGGCACGTAAATGCCTTTGGCGAGCATGTCAGTAAGTTTGGCGTGCAAGCCGTGACCAGTCCCGATATGGAAATCGCGCCACGTCAGTTCATGCCACTTTGCGTGTGCCTCTTGAATTGGTGTCATCTCTTCTGACTTGCCATTTTTCTCGTTAAGCAAATAACCACCCGAGAGTAGGGTGAAAAAAGCCGCCCAGGAAGCGCCGCCGCTATCTCCATGAAATGCTGCATGTTCCTGCTGACCGAAAAATGACCCATTTGAGGGGGTGATGCCGATCCAAAATTGACCCAGGTGTTCTACTTGACCTGCCTAATTTTTAGGCGGGAGATAAAAAGGTGATCACTATGGAAATGTTGGGAAGGATCCGCAGGATGCATTTACGCGACAAGCTGTCGCTGCATGAAATCGCCAAGCGCACGGGTCTGTCACGCAACACGATACGCAAGTGGCTCAGGCAGCCGGAAGAGGCGCTGCCGCC
>DASVLY010000041.1:0-4280 GCA_036384635.1 Noviherbaspirillum sp.
CAACCGCAAGGTCGTAGTTTTTCCCGCGCCGTTCGGCCCTAGCAGCCCGTAGCACTCGCCGCGATTCAGCATAAATGACAAGCCATCCACCACCACATGCTTAGATGAACCATTCCCATAAGACTTGCGTAAATTCACTACGGACAAAATGCCGGATTCAGCCATGCTGGAACACTACTCCAATCGGAAAAACACATCTTGCCATAAACGGAAAAATGGGATTCAAAACGCAAAAAGCCAGGCGCTGCCTGGCTTTTTCATTTGGTGCTTAACGCGCGGCTCGACTTACTCAGCGGTCGGAACTTCAGCGATTTCGCTGATTTCCGGACGATCGACCAGTTCTACGAATGCCATCGGTGCATTGTCGCCCTGACGGAAACCCATCTTCAGGATGCGCAAGTAGCCCCCATTACGGTTCGCATAACGTGGACCGAGTTCGGAGAACAGCTTGACGACGATTTCGCGGTCACGCAAACGGGAAAACGCCAAGCGCTTGTTGGACAGGCTGTCAGTCTTGCCAAGCGTGAGAATAGGCTCGACGACGCGACGCAGTTCTTTTGCTTTCGGCAGCGTGGTCTTGATTGCTTCGTGGCGCAGCAGCGAAACAGTCATGTTACGCAACATTGCGAGGCGGTGCGACGAGGTACGATTCAGTTTACGGAGGCCGTGACGGTGACGCATAGTATTTCCTTTCTAGTTTCAATTTTAGGTCCAGCTCTTCTATCGATTAGGCATTAGCCTGTCGCGGGCCGGTAATTCTTGTTGTTGCGGTACTGCCAATTAAACGGGAGCGAACGCGCCGCTCCCGACTCAATTACTTCTCCAAACCAGCCGGTGGCCAATTTTCCAGCTTCATCCCCAAGGTCAGACCGCGGGATGCGAGCACTTCCTTGATTTCATTCAGGGACTTGCGCCCCAAGTTCGGAGTCTTGAGGAGTTCATTTTCGCTGCGCTGAATCAGGTCACCGATGTAGTAGATGTTCTCGGCCTTCAGGCAATTTGCAGAACGAACAGTGAGTTCTAAATCGTCGACCGGACGCAACAGGATTGGATCGACTGCAGGCGCGCGCGACGGAGCCTCGGCAGCAGCCTCGGTGCCCTCCAAGGCAGCAAACACATTCAGTTGATCGACCAGCACGCGAGCAGACTGGCGTATCGCCTCCTCGGGAGAAATCACTCCGTTGGTTTCGATATTCATTACCAATTTGTCGAGGTCGGTACGCTGTTCCACACGAGCGGATTCGACGGCATAAGATACGCGACGCACCGGCGAGAACGACGCGTCCAGAATGATGCGACCGATGGTCTTGTTTGCGTCCTCCGACAGGCGACGCACATTGCCCGGCACATAACCGCGGCCTTTTTCAACCTTGATCTGCATGTCCAGCTTGCCGCCGGTGGTCAGATGAGCAATCACGTGATCCGGATTAACCAGCTCGACGTCATGCGGCAGATCGATATCGGAAGCCAGCACGGCACCTTCGCCATCCTTCTTCAGGGTCAGCGTGACTTCATCGCGGTTGTGGAGCTTGAACACGACTCCCTTCAGGTTCAGCAGTATGTCAACGACATCTTCCTGCACGCCATCTAGCGACGAATACTCGTGCACCACGCCAGCAATCGTCACCTCGGTCGGAGCATAGCCGACCATCGACGACAGCAGCACGCGGCGCAGCGCGTTGCCGAGCGTGTGGCCATAACCACGCTCAAACGGCTCCATGACAACTTTCGCATGACCGGCACCAAGTGCCTCAACTTCAATAATACGGGGTTTTAACAAGCTGTTTTGCATGAAATGTCCCTTTCAATACCCTCGGCTCGTTACACCGATAAGGCTGATGGCATTACAAAAAACCCACCTCGGTGAGGTGGGTGAGATTCCAAATTAACGGGAATACAATTCGACGATCAGCGATTCGTTGACATCGTTGGCGACTTCACTGCGGTCCGGCACGGACTTGAACGTACCCTCCATCTTCTTCACGTCGACCGACACCCAAGACGGCATACCGCTTTGTTCAGCCAGCGACAGCGCTTCGATGATACGCGCCTGATTCTTCGCCTTTTCGCGCACGGCGATCACATCACCGGTTTTGACCGAATAGGAAGCAATATTCACAACCTCACCGTTCACGGTGAAAGCCTTGTGGCTAACCAACTGACGCGCCTCAGCGCGAGTGGAGCCAAAACCCATGCGATAGGCGACGTTGTCCAAGCGGGATTCCAGCAGTTGCAGCAGATTTTCGCCGGTATTGCCCTTGCGACGGTCCGCTTCGGCGAAATAACGGCGGAACTGACGCTCCAAAATGCCATACATGCGCTTAACCTTCTGCTTTTCGCGCAGTTGGTTTCCGTAGTCGGAGGTGCGGGCACCGGAGGTGCGGCCATGCTGGCCTGGCTTAGAATCCAGCTTGCACTTAGAATCCAGCGAGCGGCGCGAGCTCTTCAGAAACAGGTCAGTACCTTCACGGCGGGAGAGTTTTGCTTTGGGTCCGATATAACGTGCCACGTTAATTTCCTTTTATTCAATGACGCCCCGAGCAAATCAAATATGATTTACCAAGCGCTAGTCTGATCTTTTGCAATCAGACGGTGGTCTTAAGAACAAAACCCGCCAAGGTCGTTGGCGGGCAACTCACTACAACTACAACTAGCAATAAATCAGATGCGACGACGCTTCGGCGGACGGCAACCGTTATGCGGCACCGGTGTCACATCTTGGATCTGCGTAATCTTAATACCGAGATTGTTCAGTGCACGAACAGCAGATTCACGCCCTGGACCCGGGCCCTTGATGCGCACTTCCAAGTTTTTCACACCGCATTCGATGGCAACCTTGCCAGCCGCTTCAGCCGCAACCTGCGCTGCAAACGGTGTCGATTTGCGCGAACCCTTGAAGCCAGCACCGCCGGAGGTTGCCCACGACAGAGCATTGCCCTGACGGTCGGTAATGGTAATGATGGTATTGTTGAAAGACGCGTGGATATGCGCGATGCCTTCAGCAATGTTCTTTTTAACTTTCTTGCGCACGCGTGCTGCTGCGGCTGCGTTCGGGGCTTTTGCCATGTTGATTTCCTTGAATCCGACTACAAGTCAAACTGCGCTGAATTATTTCTTCAGCGACTGAGCTGCTTTACGCGGGCCCTTGCGGGTACGTGCATTGGTGCGCGTACGCTGACCACGGCAAGGCAAACCCTTGCGGTGACGCAAACCGCGGTAACAGCCAAGGTCCATCAGACGCTTGATGCTCATCGAGACTTCACGACGCAGGTCACCTTCGACGACGAACTTGCCGATCGCGTCACGCAGCTTTTCCAGCTCGTTATCGTCCAGATCTTTGACCTTTTTCGTGGTCGGAACACCCGTCTGCTCGCAGATTTCCTGCGCGCGCGGACGGCCAATACCATAAATCGCTGTCAAGCCGATAACGGTGTGTTGGTGATTGGGGATATTCACCCCTGCAATACGTGCCATTCGTTATTCCTCGATCAATAACGTTAATTAACCCTGGCGCTGCTTGTGACGCGGTTCAGTGCAGATGACACGAACGACGCCTTTGCGCTTGATGATCTTACAGTTGCGGCAGATCCGCTTGACTGATGCGAGCACTTTCATTTTTGCCCTCTTTCTTACAAGTTCTAGTTACTCTTATTTGGTACGGAACACAATGCGTGCCCGGCTCAAATCGTAGGGTGTCAATTCCACCGTCACCTTATCGCCTGGCAGGATGCGAATATAGTTCATACGCATCTTGCCGGAAATATGTCCGAGTACTACATGCCCGTTTTCCAACTTGACCCTGAATGTTGCATTGGGAAGATTCTCAAGAATCTCACCCTGCATCTGGATAACGTCGTCTTTTGCCATGCGGTCTCTTCGTTCTCTTGGGCTGACCTTCGCACTATTCAGCGCGTCGGAATCCCGCCCTTGAAATTCGCTTTGCGCAGCAGCGATTCATACTGCTGCGACATCACATAGTTTTGCACCTGTGCCATGAAATCCATCGTGACCACGACGATAATCAACAGCGAAGTGCCACCGAAGTAGAACGGCACCTTCCAACGCGCAATCAGGAATTCCGGCAGCAAGCACACCAGCGTGATATACACCGCACCTGCCAGTGTCAAGCGCATCAAAATCTTGTCGATATAGCGCGCGGTTTGCTCGCCCGGACGAATGCCCGGAACAAATGCCCCGCTCTTCTTCAAATTATCGGCCGTCTCCTTGCTGTTGAATACCAGAGCAGTATAAAAGAAGCAGAAGAAGACGATCGCAATTGC
>DASVLY010000042.1:0-5290 GCA_036384635.1 Noviherbaspirillum sp.
GCCACGGGGACGATTATCATCACTGTGCTGTTGTGCTCGATCATCACCTGGTTTTTCTGGAGCAAAGGGCAGATGGCGGTTCTCAAAGCCTCTTTCGAAGCTGAAAAAGCGCGCGCCGCAGCGATCGAAAAACAGGCGCTGCAGGCACAACTGCAAATGCTGCAGGCGCAGATCGAGCCGCATATGCTGTTCAACACGCTGGCCAATCTGCAGGCCCTGATCGCGGTCGATGCCCCGCGCGCGCAACGCATGCTGGAGCAACTGATCCAGTACCTGCGCGCGACGCTATCCTCGTCGCGCTCGCAACAGACCTCGCTGGAACATGAATTCTCGCTGCTGGAAGCCTATCTCGGGCTGATGCAGGTGCGCATGGGTGCGCGCCTGTCCTATGCGCTGCAACTGCCGCCGGACCTGCGCAAGACGATGGTCCCGCCGATGCTGCTGCAGCCGCTGGCCGAGAACGCGATCAAGCATGCCCTGGAGCCGAAAATCGACGGCGGCCATATCGACGTGCGGGCGATACAGGAAGCCGGCATGCTGAAGCTGAGCGTGACCGACACCGGCCTCGGGCTGGACGGCCCCGTCAGACAGCCCGGCACGCAACTGGGCATTGCCAATCTCCGCGAACGCCTGCGCGTGCTGTACGGCGAACAGGCATCCTTTTCGCTCACCTCGAACACGCCTTGCGGTGCCGCCGCGCACATCACGATCCCGCTATGACCCGCCCCATCCGCGCCCTTGTGGCTGAAGACGAACCCATCCTTGCATTCACGCTGGTGCAGATACTCGCGCGCCTGTGGCCGGAACTGCAGATCGGCGGTGTGCTGGAAAACGGCGTCGCCGCAGTGCGGGAAGCATTGGCGCAACGGCCCGACGTGTTGTTCCTCGACATCAAAATGCCGGGCAAGACCGGGCTGGAGGCAGCGCAGGAACTGGCGGAAGACTGGCCGGAGGAAGCACCGTTTCCGCTGGTGGTATTCGTCACCGCCTATGACGAATATGCGCTGGCCGCATTCGAGCAGGCGGCCGTCGATTACGTGTTAAAGCCGGCGGGCGATGCGCGCCTGACCAAAACCGTCGAACGCCTGAAAGCGCGCCTGCAGAAGCCCGGCGACCGGGACAGCGAACTGGAACGCATCGTCGGCCAGTTGCGCACGCTCATGGCGGGCGTGCCGCCGGCAGTGCCGATGGCGGCAGAACGACTGTCCATCATCCGCGCCGCCGTCGGCAATCAGATACGCATGATCCCGGTAGGCGATGTCCATTATTTCGAAGCGTCGGACAAATACGTGAACGTGGTCACCGCCGACAGCGAATCATTGATCCGCACCAGCTTAAAGGAATTGCTCCCGCAACTCGACAGCAATCAGTTCTGGCAAGTTCATCGCGGCACCGTCGTCAACGTCAACTGCATTGAGGCCGCAGTGCGCGACGAAGCCGGCAAGCTGTCGCTCAAGCTGCGCGGGTGCAGTGAAAGCCTCGCGGTCAGCCGCATCTTTGCCCATCTTTTCAAACAGATGTAACGTCCACTGCCGCGCAAGGCAGGCAAGAAGAGTGCCGCGCCCCCCCTTTTTTGTTCTCTACCTTACCGCCGTGTAAGGATTTCCCTCACCAAACACAACCTTTACCTACATTAAAATAAATATTTTCCGATGGTGTGGTAAGAACGCTTACCCCATATTATGATATTTCCGTAGCACAACATTTCGAATAACCAGCCATTGCGGGTGCAGGCTTACAAATTTGTCCAATATGCCTGATGCCCCTCACTCCGGAGAAGAAATGAATTTTGCAAAAATGAAAGTTTCCACCCGTCTCGGGATTGGCTTTGCCCTGGTTTCAGCGATGCTTGCCCTGACGACTTTGCTGGGCTTGAACCGCCTGGCGCAAATGGAGGCGCAGATCGAGGAGATCACCAAAGTCAACAACGTGGAAAGCAAGCTGGCCTCCGCCATGTACCAGAGCATCACCGAACGCGCCCTGGCGTTGCGCAATCTGATCCTGCTGGCAGACTCCAACAAACAGGAAAGCGATATCGAAATCAAGCGCATCAGCGATCAGACCAAGAAGTACTCGGATACGCAAGAAAAACTGGCCAACATGTTCGCCAGCCTGCCCAATACGAGCGACAAGGAAAAAACGCTTCTGGCACAGGCCAAAGAGAATGCCCTTGCGGCGGACCCTTACTACGCGAAAGCGCTGGGACTGATCAACGCCGGCAAATACGACGAAGCCTACAAGCTGCTGCGTTTTGAGTTCCGCCCGGTGCAAAAGAAATGGTGGGATGGACTGCGGGAACTGATGACGCTCGAAGAGAAGCAAAACGACGAAGCCACCGTCGAATCGGAACGTACCTATACCCAAGCCCGTAATATGATGCTGAGCTTCGGTGCGCTCGCCCTGTTGAGCAGCATTGCCGCAGCATTCCTGATCACCCGCGGACTGGTGAAACAGCTCGGCGGCGAACCGGCTTATGCGGTCGAGATCGCCGGCAAGATCGCCAACGGCGATCTCACAGTCGCCGTCGACGTCAAGCCCGGAGACAAATCCAGCCTGCTGTTTGCGATGAGGTCGATGCGCGACAGCCTCGCCAACATTGTTGGCCAGGTGCGTATAGCCACCGACACCATTTCGACCGCTTCGCACCAGATCGCCAACGGCAATCTCGACCTGTCGTCGCGCACCGAGCAACAAGCCGGTTCGCTCGAAGAGACGGCATCTTCGATGGAGGAACTTACCTCTACCGTCAAGCAGAATGCCGACAACGCGCGCCAGGCAAATCAGCTCGCATCGTCCGCCTCGGAAGTCGCAGCCAAGGGCGGTGCAGTGGTCTCGCAAGTGGTCGATACAATGGGTTCGATCAACGACTCCTCGCGCAAGGTAGTCGACATCATCGGCGTGATCGACGGCATCGCCTTCCAGACCAATATCCTTGCATTGAACGCCGCCGTGGAAGCGGCGCGCGCCGGCGAACAGGGCAAAGGCTTCGCCGTGGTCGCCACCGAAGTACGCAACCTCGCGCAGCGTTCGGCGGCTGCTGCAAAAGAAATCAAGGCATTAATCGGCGATTCGGTGGAAAAGGTCGATGCCGGCACGAAACTGGTCGAGCAGGCCGGTACAACCATGGAAGAGATCGTGGAAAGCATCAGGCGCGTGACCGACATCATGGCCGAGATCACCGCTGCCAGCCAGGAACAGACCTCCGGCATCGAACAAATCAATCAGGCCATCGCGCAGATGGATGAGACCACCCAGCAAAACGCATCGCTGGTGGAAGAAGCCGCCGCTGCTGCCGGCTCGCTGCAAGAGCAAGCCTCCGGCCTGTCGCAAGTGGTCAGTATCTTCAAAATGGATGCAAAACAGGTGGCTGCGACAACAAGCGGTAGCCACCAAGCCAAGGCGAACGTCGCCGCGCTCCAGCGCACGCCGCCCAAACAGCCGCAGATCGCGCGCAAGGAAAGCATGTCCCGCCCCGTGCCTTTGAAAAAGATTGCCAGTGCGCCTGCCGGTGCAAGCGACGACTGGGAAGAGTTTTAATCGCATGAAGCGCCACGGCAGGAAATAGCACCCCGCCTGCCACGCCGGATGCCCTTGCACTTACTCGCTTGCTATACGAAGTGCAAGGGTTTAGGCAATCATGTATCTAAGAGCCTGAGGGCGCGTGCAAAAGCGCCCTTCTCTACTGCCTCCTCAGTTCGACTCCTTGATCAACCGTCCCGAATCCGGCTGCACCGGCCGCGCATTCATCGGATACAGCCGGGAAAAAATCTCAAGTTGCTGCGGCGACACCTGGATCGGCTCCTTCATCACAATCCATAACACCCCTTCGCTGCAGGGCGGTTCCGTGAGCGAACCCATGTAGGTGTAATAGTCGCGGCGCTGCGGCAGCAACATGTTGACGTCGATGGTCGTCACCGGCTCCAGCGGCTCGTTCTTCTCCAGCGGCAGGTTGTTCCATATGCTCTGGATCAGGCTGTGCGGCCTGCCGCTTTCGATCAGCACGGCAACCACCGCCTGCCTGCCTACGGCATCCTTATGCACCAGGTGCGCCACCATGTCGAAGCCGCGGCCTTCCACCTTTTCTTCCGACGGATGGTGAAAGTGGAACTGCACCAGCTCATAGGTGCGTCCGGTCAATGTCATGCGATTGCCTGGGGGGATAGTCACCTGCACCGTGTGGCCGTTGTTGAGCACATTAAAGCGCGTCGGCCAGTAGTCGAACGCAATCGGCTCCAGATCGACCTTGATGCCATTGCGGATATCGATGGGTGACTGGCGCGTGCCGGTGGCGCACTTGGCCCATGCCGGATTGATCTTGCCCCATTCAAGCGGTCCCGATTCGCCTTCGTAGCTCCAGTGCTCCGTATTCCGTTTGGCGGCGTTGGCGGCAGCCATTTCCGCCTCTGCCTTGGCCCGCGCCTCGGCGAGTCTGGCCGCTCTCGCTTTGCGCACCTGCGCCAGCTTGACCTTGACCATCGCCGCGATCTCGGCCTCGGTCAGCGGCTTGTGCGGCGAGGTTTTCGCCGCTTCTTTGCTGCGCTCGTTTTTCGGCTTCGGGTCTTTTGAATCTGCCACGGACTTCGCCGGCGCCGCTTCCGGTTCGTCGGCAGCATACGCTTGTGTCAGCATGAGCAGGCAGGAGAAACAGGCAGTCCAGATTCGCATAGTAGCCAAAGCCCTGATGTAAGTGAGATACGGAAGAAGCGCCGATGCAGACGCATCGTTGCATTCTAGCAATCTTCCAATCAGCTTGGCAGAACCCGCGAATCGGGTTGCAACAAAATTAGGCGATTTCCGGGAAAGATTTGCCATTGGCGTGGTGCGGACGGGATGCGCTGCAAGGCGCGAGGAGCGCCGTGTGGCGAGCCACACAAGCGACGAGCAACGCTGCAGCGCGCCCGTCTGCGCCGCGAAAATGGCAAATCTTTCCCGGAAATCGCCTTAGTGGGCCACTTGGCACAACGCAAACACCGCGATCGGCACTGACGCCAGCGTCAGCGCAGCCGCCAGCAGCACGCGCGCGCAAAAACCGCACTTTCTGAGCCGGTCCGCGAACGTGATCGTTCCCGCACCGTACAGCAAGCAGGAAAGAAGCAACGTACCGTCATCCATCGGCATCATTGCACGCGACACAAACAACACGACAAATAATGCCGCGGTAATCAACGCGAGCAGTCCGGCGGCATACGACAGCCACAGATTGAACCGCGAACGCCGGCTCAACTGCGCCAGCATCGCCTCGCGGCTTGCGCGTATGTCGCGTTGCAGCAGGTAAACCAGCAACGGATCG
>DASVLY010000043.1:0-7301 GCA_036384635.1 Noviherbaspirillum sp.
GGTGAGTGCAAGGCGCAAAGCCGCAGTCGGGGTGGCTCCCCCGACGAGCATTTGCAACACGGGCAAAACAATTTTCTTGTGCCCTGCAATCGCCTTCGAGCGACCGGCCAAACCGAAATTTGAAGGTGGTCGGACCACTAGGGTCGAGGAGCGCACGCGTACGAGTGGTACGCAGAGCACCGCAGACCCCAGGATCGGCCCGCGCAGTAGTTTTTCAACAGCCTGCTAGAGGGAGCCTGAGTCAGACGGGTATCCTTCGTGCCGAAGTGCAACGCTTGCGCATTCATGACGTGTCGCGGATGCTGAGCATGCTTGCTGCAGAACTCATCCCGGGGAATTGTTCATCGGCTCCGGCTGCCATGTTTCCGGCACCTCCGGCGATGCTGAAATTTTTACCGCAGCTGCGGTAATTTGTGCCTGTTCCGTATGCAAGATTCCGCATCACCGCACGTAATGCAGTTGTCACGACTTGTTGGTACACCTTCTGCAGGCGCTGCAAAGGGCGTCGCGGGAAACGTAGAGGAACCATAATGACAGACCACACAGTGACAGATCATGCTGACGATCCGCAACGCAGGAGGTTATTGCTTGCCACGACTGCTGCCGGCGGCATCGGAGTGTTGGCCACCGCGTTGCCTTTTCTTGAGAGCATGGAGCCGAGCGAAGCGGCCAGGGCCGCCGGTGCGCCCATCGACGTCGATGTAAGCGGTATTGCGCCCGGCAAGCTGGAAACGGTCGAATGGCGCGGCAAGCCGATATGGGTTGTACATCGTACCGAAGCAATGCTGACCGAGCTCGGCAAGCACGACCAGTTGCTGGTCGATCCGGCATCCAGGGAAGATCAGCAGCCGTACTATGCAGCCAATCCGGGGCGCGCGATACGGCCGCCGTTCTTCATCGCCATTGGTATCTGCACCCATCTCGGTTGCGTTCCTGTCTATCGGCCGGATGCGGGTGCCGCCGACCTCGGTGCCAACTGGCCCGGCGGTTTTTACTGCCCCTGCCACGGTTCGAGATTCGACCTCGCCGGGCGCGTATTCAAGAATGTGCCGGCGCCGCGCAATCTGGAAGTGCCGCGCTACATGTACCTGAGTGAAACAAAGCTGCGAATCGGTGAGGACAAGCAAGGTTGAGCACTCTCTACGGCAACCGCATGGTATGACCTTTGCAGCGCATGCATCATTTATTGATCCACATCCGGAGGAAATCATGGCAAACGTCAACCCGATTCAACTTCAGAAATTCCTGAAAGGTGTCGATTACCCCGCGACCAAGGCGGTCTTGATCGAGAATGCGAAAAAGCTGGGTGCCGACCAGGACGTGTGCGAGTCGCTGGAGCAGCTGCCGGACGAGGAATTCGACGCGCCGATCAATGTCAGCCAGGCGTTGGCGAAAGAACAGAAAAAGCATTGAAGGTCATTGCCAATGCGTGGCAAAGGCACGAACCAAGGCTCGCGCAGGAATAAGTTGCACAATTTTGCTGTCCATGGCCGGCGCGCCGTACGCCTTGCATTGCATCCGGCTACGGTCGACAAATTGCATAACCTTATTCCTGCGCGAGCCCCAAGATGAAAAGAACAATCGCTGTATGCATGGTGATCCTGCTGCTTGCCGCGCCTGCTCGAGGTGATGCGATTTACAAGTACCGCATGCCGGACGGCAGCATTCTCTATACGCAAGCGCCGCAGAAGCAAGGCCGGCTGCTGAAGGTGCTGCAGGTACAGCAGCAGCCAAGCGCAAGGCAGGCTGCCTTGACAGCGCAGCGCGTGAAGCAGGAAAGGGTCAGGGCCGACGAACTGGCTGCACAGCGCAGGGAAACCGAAGCTGCGCAGAACGACTTGCATCTCGCCATGCAGGCGCTTGCGCATGCGGAAACCGCGTTGCAGAGGCAATACGCGGCGGAACCGGGGATAGTCATCTATCCTGGGTATGGAGGATATCCTGTGAATTTTGAGGGCGGCGGGCCGTACTGGCATCACTGGCGCAAGGTGCCGGACCGCAGTCACTACTGGGGTGCGCCGATGGCGGGTAATCCCGCACTGACACCTTTGGCGCCAGCCGTCGGCTTTCCGGGTTTTCCCGCCAGGCGCAGGGTGGGACCGTAATGGTGCTGGCTGGACGCGCGTATCGAGAGCGTATGCAACTGTGCGTGTGCGAGCATCGAAAAGAATCCCCCGCAGGAGCGGGGGCAAAAGAAGGCTGGTAATGCCTTCATCGCATCGTGGTCACCCAACTGTTTGCCGGTTACATTATGAACGGCAACGGTTGCGAGCCATAGCCTTCATCGAGCACACCGATACTATCCAATAATCCTTGCAATCCGTGATTGAGCTGCAACAAGCATTCGGGTGCGAGCTGCCGCAGCGCTTCCGGCAGCAAGCCTCTGGCAGGCTTAGGCGCATGCTCCAGCAATTTGAAACCCTCTTCCGATAGAAAGAGCCTCACCGCGCGCTGATCGTTGGGATCGCGGGTCTTGATGACGTAGCCGCGTTTTTCCAGGGGGTCGAGCAGATTGCTGACTGTCGTCTGATGAATCGCCATCCTGTTGGCGATTTCACCGACGCGCAGGCCCGGCGTCTCCTGCAATTCCTGCATTACCCATAACTGCGCACCGCTGACACCGCATTGTTTTTCAATCCACGCGGAGTGGCGCTGTGCGGCGCGAATGACAATGCGGATTTTCTTGAGAATGTCGAGATGGTCGGGCTCTGCCGGTTCCTGCGGCGGATCTTTTTGCGCGGTCTTCCTGATTTTCGTCGCCATTGCGGTGCTCCATATATTGCTCCAAGCATCTATTATCGCTTCGGAGAGGGCGACGCGGCCACGAAGAAAAAGAGGGTTTCCTAACAGGCTGTTGAAAAACGTAGCGAGCGGGCCGAGCCTGGGGGCGAGGAGCGCACGCGTACGAGTGGTACGCAGAGCACCGCAGCCCCCGGGATCGGCCCGCGCAGTAGTTTTTCAACAGCTTGCTAAGAAACAGGTTCTTAGCGGTATACCAGAACCGGAATTCGGCAATGCGTCAAGACCTTCTGGGTTTCGCTGCCGAGCAACAGCCCTTGCATCCCCCGCCTGCCATGCGACGCCATCGCAACCAGGTCGCATTGCCTCTCTTCTGCGGCCTTGATGATTTCCTCGTAGGGATGATCGCTGCTCACATACATGGTTTCGCACAGAATATGCGCTTCTCTCGCCGCAGTTTCGATTACCGTCAGATATTTCTCCGCATACTCTTTGGAGTCCTTTTCATATCGTTCCCGCGTGTCCTCCAGCATTTCTGTCTGGGTAGTGATGACATGGAACTTCGGGATCACGTAAATGCCCGTCACTTTGGCGCCGATTTCCCCGGCAAACCGGACGCTTTGCTCAATCGCGTTTTCGGATGCCGCAGAACCATCGGTGGGAAGCAGAATGTGCCTGAACATAATGTCCTCCTTCGCAACTATCGATCATGGTCCTGCCTTGTTACTGCATGAACCTCAATAGCACTCTAAGCCACAGGGATTGCCAATACATCCGGCCCCTTTGACTCAAGTCAAGCGTCAAGAGAATTTCTTTGCGATCCATTTCGCTCATCAACATGCCTTGCATGACGATGAGCAGGCAGCACGCAAGGCATATGACTCATCAGCAAGTCTGCCCAGACAGGCTGCCTCCCTCAAATCGCCTTAGACGCGCTCGATGATAGCGGCGATGCCTTGGCCGCCACCAATACACATCGTGATCAGACCATAGCGCTTGTTGGTACGGATCAACTCGTATAGACACTTGATCGTGATGATTGCACCGCTGGCGCCAAGCGGGTGGCCAAGCGCAATGGCGCCGCCGTTCGGATTGGTGCGGGCAGGATCAAGATCCAGTCCTCTGCACACACCCAGAGACTGCGCTGCAAAGGCCTCGTTCGATTCAATTACGTTCATGTCGTTGAGAGTCAGGCCGGCCCGCTTCAATGTCAACTGGACTGCCGGGATCGGACCGGTACCCATCAGAGAAGGATCAACGCCCGCTACCGCATAGGAAACCAGGCGAGCCAACGGCTTGAGGCCGGCACGCGCGGCAGCGCCGGCTTCCATCAACACGCAGGCGGCCGCGCCGTCGTTGATGCCCGACGCATTACCGGCAGTGACAGAGCCGCCTTCCTTCTTGAATGCAGGCTTGAGCTTGGCCAGCGACTCCATCGTGGTGTCGGCCTTTGGATATTCGTCCGTGTCGAACAGCGTCACACCTTTGCGGGTCTTGATCTCGATCGGGACAATCTGCGACCTAAAGTGGCCTGCGGCGATGGCCGCAGTTGCGCGCTTCTGACTTTCCAGTGCAAACGCATCTTGCTCTTCGCGTGAGATGCCGTATTTTTCCGCCACGTTTTCGGCGGTGATGCCCATATGGCCGGCACCGAAAGGGTCCGACAGTGCGCCTGTCATCATATCGACCAACGTGGTATCGCCCATGCGGGCGCCCCAGCGAGCGGCCTGCATGGAATACAGCGAGCGGCTCATGGTTTCGACGCCGCCGCCGACGGCAACATCGGTATCGCCGAGCTGGATGGCGTTGGCGGCAGTAATAATCGCCTGCAGGCCGGAGCCGCACAGGCGATTGAGTGTGAGCGCGGCGGATTCCTTGGACATGCCTGCGTTAATGCCGGCTACGCGCGATACGTACATATCGCGCGCCTCGCAATGAATCACGTTGCCCAACACGATCTGGCCGGCTTGAGCCGGATCGGCACCGGCGCGGGCGAAGGCTTCCTTGATAACGATTGCACCAAGATCGGACGCAGAAAAATCCTTCAACGTACCGCCGTAAGAACCAATCGCGGTACGAGCGGCACCGACAATAACTACATCTTTCATACTGGTCATACTTATTCCTCTTTCAAAAAATATCGGAAGCTGCTGGTGCAGACTGTGACACACAATTGAATCATCAATGTTATGAATCATCAAGGTTGCCGGTGCAGAGGGATGCTGCCAACTTCTGTTAACTTCTGTTGCGTTTTATTTTTTTCTCTCCGCATCAAAGGAAGTCAGCGCCAGACTTTATGCGTAGTGCTTGATAAGCATCAGTTATCCCCGCTTACCCATGCGGCTCTATTCAAGCTACCTTATCGCCTTACGAATTTAACAAGACGAAAACTATGGAAATGTCATCCGCCAGCGCCTTCATCACCGATCTAACCGAAATAGACATTGATCAGCAAGAAACCCAAGAATGGCTTGATGCATTACAGGCTGTGATTCGTGTCGCCGGACATGAGCGCGCACGCTTTTTGTTGTCTCGCCTGAGTACCGCCGCGCATGCATGGAGCGTGAACTGGCGGGATGCAAGGAACACACCCTACATCAATACGATTCGCCCCGAGAGCGAGCCTCCGTTCCCCGGTGGTGCGAACGCCTTGGCAATAGAACGGCATATGGCCAGCGTGATGCGCTGGAATGCGCTGGCTATGGTGGTGCGCGCCAATCGCGCTTACGGCGAGTTGGGCGGACACATTGCCAGCTACGCCTCCGCCGCCGATTTGTTCGAGGTGGGTTTCAATCATTTTTTCCGGGCTCGCACGGAGTCCTTTGGCGGCGACCTGGTGTATTTCCAGGCACATTCGGCACCCGGAATCTATGCGCGTGCTTTTTTGGAAGGCTCTCTGACCGAAAAAGATTTAACGTTTTACCGGCAGGAGATTGAAGCGCAAAAACATGGCGCACGAGGCCTTTCTTCTTATCCGCATCCCTGGTTGATGCCTGATTTTTGGCAGTTCCCTACCGGATCGATGGGCATTGGCCCGATCAATGCCATTTACCAGGCGCGCTTTATGCGCTACCTGGAACATCGCAATCTGTTAAGCGATCAAGGACGCAAGGTATGGGGTGTTTTTGGCGACGGGGAAATGGATGAGCCAGAATCACTGGCGGCGCTCAGTCTGGCCTCTCGGGAAAAATTGGACAACTTGATTTTTGTGATCAACTGCAATCTGCAACGCCTTGATGGCCCGGTCAGGGGAAACGGTCACATCGTCGATGAGTTGGAAACGCTCTTTGCGGGCGCCGGCTGGAATGTCATCAAATTATTGTGGGGATCGGATTGGGATCCGCTATTGGCACGCGACAAGGAAGGAGAAATCGTGCGTGCATTCAATCAGACCGTCGATGGCCAACTGCAAACGTTTGCAGCAAACGACGGCAGATTTAACCGGGAACATTTTTTTGGACAAACACCTGGCCTCAAGGCAATTGCGGCGTCCCTGACGGACGAAGAAATCGATCGCCTGCATCGTGGCGGCCACGACATGAAAAAAATTCATGCGGCTTATCATGCGGCTATCCATCATCAGGGACAGCCGACAGTGATTCTGGCGCAAACCAAAAAAGGTTTCGGCATGGGCGCCGCAGGCGAAGGCAAGATGACGACGCATCAGCAGAAAAAAATGGATGCGGATGCATTGCTTGAATTCAGGGATCGATTCAAGCTGCCGATCTCCGACGAGCAATGCGAGAACCTGGAATTTTACAAGCCCGCCCCCGACAGTCCTGAAATGCGTCATCTGCTGGAGCGCCGCGCCGCCTTGGGCGGTTATATGCCGCGACGCAGCGTCTCAAATACCAAACTCAATGTGCCGGACATCCAGCGCCATGCCAGGTTCGCTCTGGAAGCCGACGGGAAAGAAATGTCGACCACGATGGCGATCGTCAGAATGCTGGGCAGCCTGCTGAAAGACGCTGACGTAGGAAAGCACCTTGTCCCCATTGTTGCCGATGAGGCGCGCACATTCGGAATGGCAAATTTGTTCCGGCAAGTGGGCATCTATTCAGCACAAGGGCAATTGTACCGGCCTGAGGATATCGACTCCATCCTGTATTACCGGGAAGCGAAAGACGGGCAAATCCTGGAAGAAGGAATCACCGAAGCGGGGGCAATCTCTTCATGGACAGCCGCTGCCACGAGTTATTCGGTGCATGGGGTGCCCATGCTTCCCTTTTATATTTATTACTCGATGTTCGGGTTTCAGCGCATCGGTGATTTGATTTGGGCCGCTGCCGACCAAAGGGCACGCGGATTTCTGGTTGGAGCGACGTCCGGGCGTACCACGCTCGGCGGCGAGGGGCTGCAGCACCAAGACGGCACGAGCCATCTCATTGCTTCCACTATCCCAAATTGTGTCGCTTACGACCCGGCATATGCCTATGAGATAGCGGTGATTGTGCGTGAAGGAATGCGCCGCATGCTGGAGTGTCATGAAGATATCTTCTATTACGTGACGGTCACCAATGAAAATGAAGCGCAACCCAGCATGCCGTCAGGCGTTACCGAGG
>DASVLY010000044.1:0-3621 GCA_036384635.1 Noviherbaspirillum sp.
GGCGCGATGAACGCCTCGCGGATGCGCCGCCCTTCGGCGGTGCGTACCGGAATGTTCTGCAGATTCGGTTCGTTCGAGGCGAGACGTCCGGTGACGGCGACTGCCTGCGCATAGTTGGTGTGCACGCGGCCCGTGGCAGGATTGACCATCTTCGGCAACTTGTCGGTATAAGTCGATTTCAGTTTCGACAGTCCCCGGTAATCGAGCAGGATCTTCGGCAGCGGATAATTTTCAGCCAGTTTCTGCAGCACTTCCTCATCGGTGGACGGTGTGCCGGACGGCGTCTTTTTCACTACCGGCAATTGCAGTTTTTCAAAGAAGATTTCGCAGATCTGCTTCGGCGAATTCAGGTTGAACGGCTGGCCCGCGAGATCGTATGCCTGCTTTTCCATCTCCAGCATGCGCATACCGAGTTCATGCGATTGCGTCGCCAGCAGTTGCGCATCGATCAGCACGCCGTTGCGCTCGATCTTTTGCAGCACGACCGAAGTCGGCACCTCGATCTTTTCATAGATGAATTTCAGGCCCGCATTCTCCGCCACCTGCGGCCACATCGCATGATGGAGCTGCAACGTGACATCCGCGTCCTCGGCCGCATACTCGGTGGCGCGCTCGATCGCCACTTCGTCGAAACAGAGCTGCGACGCGCCTTTGCCGCATACTTCCTCGAACGTGATGGTCTTGCGGTTCAGGTGGCGCAGCGCCAGGCTATCCATGTCATGACTTTTGTGCGACTCGAACACATAGGATTCGAGCAATGTGTCATGCACAATGCCGCGCAGGCTCACTCCATGGTTTGCAAAAATATGCGTGTCGTATTTCAGATGCTGGCCAAGCTTGGGCTTGCTTTCGTCTTCCAGCCACGGTTTCAGTTTGGCCAGCACCAGTTCGCGCGACAGTTGCGCCGGCGCGTCCTGATAGCGGTGCGCGACCGGAATATAGGCAGCCACGCCCGGCTTGCAGCACAGCGAGATGCCGACCAGTTGTGCGCGCAGCGGGTCGAGCGAGGTGGTTTCGGTGTCCACCGACGTCAATGACGCGGCATTGATGGTTGCCAGCCAGCGATCCAGTTGCTCCTCATTGAGTACGGTTTCGTATTCGGTGGCAACCGGCGCGGAGGAAGAATCGAACAGAGCGGCTTGCGGTTCGCCATTGCTCACCTGCACTGCCGGCCGCTCGCCGGCAGATTCGCCGGTCAGCTCGCGCAGCCAGGTCTTGAAACCATACTTGCGGAAAAACGCGATCAACGCCTCATTGTCGGCAGGCTTCGCCGTCAGCGATTCCGGTATCGACACCATGTGTTTGGTCAGATCGCAATCATGCTTGATCGTCAGCAGTTCGCGCGCCTGCGGCAGCCAGTCGAGCGCACGCCGCAGATTGGTGCCGACAGCGCCGCCGATATCGGCCGCATGGGAAATAATGCTGTCCAAGGTGTCGTATTGCGTGAGCCACTTGAGCGCCGTCTTCGGGCCGACCTTGTCGACGCCGGGCACATTATCGACCGCGTCGCCGATCAGCGTCAGGTAGTCGACGATGCGTTCCGGCGGCACGCCGAACTTGGCGATCACGCCGGGGCGATCGAGCTTCTCGTTGCTCATCGTGTTGATCAATGTGACATGATCGTTCACCAGTTGCGCCATGTCTTTGTCGCCGGTCGAAATCACTGCCTGCATGCCGTGCTCGACTGCCTGCGTCGCCAATGTGCCGATCACGTCGTCGGCCTCGACGCCTTCGACCATCAGAATCGGCCAGCCGAGCGCACGCACGGCCTCGAGGATCGGTTCGATCTGCCTGGCCAGGTCTTCCGGCATCGCCGGACGATGCGCCTTGTATTCCGGATATAAATCGTCACGAAAAGTTTTGCCTTTTGCATCGAAGACACAGGCGATGTATGCTGCAGAATAGTCATTGCGCAGCTTGCGCAGCATGTTGATCATGCCGTAGATGGCGCCGGTCGGCGCTCCTTCCGGATTGCGCAAATCGGGCATTGCATGAAATGCGCGATACAGGTAACTGGAACCGTCAACTAACAACAGGGTTTTATTCATATGGTGTCACAAGGAAAAAACGTGCCGCGTCTGCGGCAAGTGGCAGACATCAATCGCGCTACCGCAAAAAAGGCGCGCGAGTCGTGGCATATGCTCACGATTATGGCAGAGTTTATCGAGTCGACCGAACGCCTGTCGGAGTTGCGCCCGGCGGTGTCGATCTTCGGCTCGGCGCGCATCAAGCCTGAAGATCCGAACTATGCGGTCGCCATCGATATCGCGCGCCGCCTGTCCGATGCAGGACTTGCGGTGATCTCCGGCGGCGGTCCCGGCATCATGGAGGCGGCCAACAAGGGAGCGTTTGAAGGGGCCGCGCCATCGGTCGGGCTGAATATCGAGTTGCCGCACGAACAGCGAAGCAACGAGTGGCAAGACATTTCGATCAGTTTTCGTCACTTCTTCGCGCGCAAGGTGGCGTTTGTCAAATACGCGGATGCGTATGTGGTGATGCCGGGCGGCTTCGGGACGCTCGATGAACTGACCGAAGTGTTGACGTTGATCCAGACCGGCAAATCGCGCCGCATCCCGGTAATCCTGGTCGGCACTGCATTCTGGAGAGGTTTGCTCGACTGGTTCCGCACTCGCCTGGTAGCCGACGGCATGATTGACGCCAAGGATCTCGACCTGGTGCAACTGATCGACGAACCGGCGAATATTGTCGATGCGATCTTTGCATTTTATGAGGCCCGCCAGGACTTGCTGGCTGCCGACAGCAAGGAAAGCGGCGCATATTTATAGCGTTTTATAGCGCTATATCCTGGGCCTGCAGGCGCGGTTTGATAAAATGTTTCATAGAGCGCATTCATTCGCGCTCCCACATGTCTTTAACCCCTCGGAAATCATCATGCGCACACTGAAGGCCTGCCATATCGCCGTAGTTTGCGTTGCGGCTTACGCAATGCCGCTGCTGGCAGCAGCGCAACAACCGGCGGATGCTCCCCCGCCGCCAAAAATGGAAAAGCTGGAGGAGGGCGAGGCTCCTGCAGTCAATATCCGGCCCGGACAGGAGCGCAAGATTACCGAAAAGCGTGCCCCCGGCGGCAAAGTGACCGAAACCAAAGTTACCACCGGCAAAAGCACTTATTATCTGAAACCGAATGAGACGCCCGGCACGGTTCCCGGCGACGTCCAGAGCAGCGTCAATCGCGGCGCACAGTGGGAGGTGGGGGAGTTCGACTTCGGACGCGGGGAAGCCAAAGAGACTCCCGCCGCCCAGTCGCCCGCAGTTGCCGCGCCGCCGCCTGCGCCTGCGAAAAAATAATTTTTCATCCTTATTTCGATTCACTTTTTTCGATTTCACTCATGGCAGTATTCACCCCGGTCAGCCTGGATGACCTCACGCAATGGATCACCCAGTTCAAACTCGGCAAGGCGCTGGCAATCAAAGGCATCTCCTCCGGCATTGAAAACAGCAACTTTTTCCTCACGACCGAAGCGGGTGAATTCGTTCTGACGATTTTTGAAAAGCTGAGTTTTGAACAACTGCCGTTCTATCTCGAACTGATGCGCCATCTGGCCGAGCGCGGCGTGCTGGTGCCGGCGCCGGTTGCCAACCAGGAGGGCAAGATTCTGC
>DASVLY010000045.1:0-6833 GCA_036384635.1 Noviherbaspirillum sp.
TCGCTTCTTCCAAGTGCGTGCGCGCGACGTCTAGTTCATTGGATAAGCCCGCTTGGAAGCGGGCCTCGACCAAGGTCCGGGTTTCCTTGCGTGTTTCTAGTGCCTTTTCCAAGATTTGCTGCTCGATGGTTGCCCCTCGCAGTTGCCAATAGAGGTTGGCCACTTGGGTCGACAGCAGCAGTGCGACGCCGACATGGTCGTATTTGGCTGCCTGCAGTTGCGCGTCGGCGGCCTCGACCATGTGCCGTACCCGGCCCCAGAGATCAACTTCATACGCCATCGATGCGCCAACGGCGAAGTTGTTGCCGTAGATCAGCTGCCGCCCGAAAACGATGGACTGTTGAGTGTTGAGTGAGGAGCGCAGTTTCTGCATGGAAACGTTGGCATTAAAAGTAGGCATCTGAGCCGCCTTGGCGATACCTAGGAGAGCCTGCGCCTGCACCAAGCGTTGAGCGCTGACCTTCAATCCGGGGCTGTCGCGAAAGGCGCGCGCTTCCAAGCGGTTGAGCGTCTGGTCGCCGAATACCGTCCACCAGTCGGCAGGAAGGGTGGTGTCGGAGGTGTCGGAGGCGCCGGGGGCGCCATACCGATAGCTTTCCGAAGCGATGTTCTCCGGCGAGACAAAGTCCTTTCCTACAGAGGAGCATCCGGCCAGCAGACTTAGTGTTATCGGCAACGCGATAGAATTGAAGCGTCTCAGCATGAAGATCGTTTTGTGGTTATTGAAGTTGACATTCGGGAGCATGGCCACCGCGAAAAAGCTATTTGGAGGCGGACACCGCGACCGGTTTGGGCTTTGCTGGCGTTTTGTGAGCGTCGGCGAACCAGACAATGCCGATGCAGCCGAGCAGAATCAGGCCGATGATCCAGAAGCAGTCGTTGTAGGCCATAACATAGGCATCTTTCCGCGCGTAAGTATCAATGATCCGTGCGATGCGGTCGTCTGCGATCGGCCAGGGGTCTTCGCCGCGCGCGAGCAATGTGCGGGTGATCTGACCGATACGCAACTGGGTTTCCGGCGACGCCAAGGTGACCGATTCCACCAAGCGAGCAGAATGGAAATGCTCGCGCTTGGTGAGCACAGTGGCGAGGATGGCGATGCCCATGGAGCCGCCGAGATTGCGCGTCATGCTGAATAGCGCCGAGGCCGAGGCGGTTTCATGAGGGGCTACGCCCTTCATTGCGAAATTGGCGATGATGAGCATGATGAATGGTTGGCCCAAGGCACGGACGACCTGAGAGACGAGCAGTTGGTCGTAGCCGGTGCTGGCATCCATCGTGGAATTCATCAGACACGAAACACCGAAGAGCCCGAAACCGATCGAACAGAGGATGCGGTTGTCAACCCGAGGCGCGAGCGCAGTGACGATGGGCATGACCAAGAGCTGCGGCAAGCCGGCCCACATAATGACTTGACCGATCTGCATCGGCGTGTAATTGGCGATTTGGCTGAGAAACAGCGGGATCAGGAAAGACGAGCCGTATAAGGCGATGCCGGAAACGGCCGATAGCACCGCCGCGACTAGAAAGTTGCGCCGGCCATAGAGGCTCAGATTGACGAACGGGTCTTTCTGAAAATGATTGTTCAGGACCCAGCCCAGCAAGCCGATGCACGCGAGTGCAGCACAGATGTTTATAAGGGAAGAGTCGAACCAGTCCTTCAGATTGCCTTCCTCCAGAAAGACGGTCAGCGACCCTAGGCCGAGCGCCATGAAGGCGATGCCAAACCAGTCCGCATGCCACAGGCGCTCCAGTTGTGGATTGACCGGGGCCAGCCCATAGGCAATACCGGCGATGAGCAAAATTCCAGGGATCCAGTTGACGTAGAAAATGGCGGGCCAGCCGTAGCTTTGGCTCAGATAGCCGCCGAAGGTGATGCCGAGCACCGGAGCCATGGTGCCGGTTAGGCCAAAAAGCGCCATGCCGACCGCCCGTTTGGTCGGTGGCAGCTGCGTCATGACCAGCGTCATCGCCATTGGAATCAGCCCGCCGCCAGCCAAACCCTGCAAGGCGCGCAGAACGATCATGCTTGGCAAGTTCCACGCCATGCCGCATAGGCTGGAAATCAGCAGGAATGCGGTCGTCGTAGCGATGATGTAGTTGCGTACGCCGAACACGCGCGCGAGCAAACCGGTCATGGGAATAATGATGACTTCGGCTACCAAGTAGGAGGTCGATACCCACGAGCCCTCTTCCTGCGTAGCGGAAAGCGTACCGAGGATGTCCTTAAGGGAGGAGTTGGTGATCTGGATGTCGAGAATGGCGATGAAAGCACCCATCATGCTCGCCAAAACCGCGATCCATGTCTTGAGATCGGTATGTTCAAGTGGGGGCGATGCCGCTCTAGGCGCCGCGCTGGAAGCAGCACTCATGACTGACCGTCCTTAGCGCTCGAAAGCTTGACAGGGACGCGCTGGTCGAGGCCCACCTCTACCTGCACCGACATGCCCGGTACCAAGCGGCCTTCAAGAGCCTTGATGTCGTCTGACCGCAGCACGATCTTCACCGGTACGCGTTGGACGATCTTGGTGAAATTGCCCGTGGCGTTGTCTGCCGGCAGCATCGCAAATTGTGCGCCGGAAGCGGGCGAGAAGCTGTCCACGATTCCCGTCAGCGCCCGTTCTTTCATGGCGTCGATCACGATCTTAACTTCCTGTCCCGGCTTAAGATGCTCTAGCTGCGTTTCCTTGAAGTTGGCCGTCACCCATACGTTGTCCTCCACGACCGCCACCATGTGTTGACCCGCCTGCATGGCTGTGCCCACTTCCACCACCCGTTTGCCGATGCGGCCGGATACCGGTGCCAATACCTTGTGGTAGGCCAGGAATTGCTGGGCATCCTTGAGCTGCGCTTGAAGCACGTTGACCTGCGCCTTATCCACGTCCCGGGTGGCCAGGATGGAGTTGATTTGCGCGTCAGCCGCTTGCAGCGTTTGGCGGCGAGCGTCGACGTCGGCGATAGTGCTGGCTTGCGTCGCAACGGCTGCCTCCAGCTCAGCTTTGGAGATAGCTTTCATTTGCGTGCTGTAGAGCTGTTTATGGCGATCAGCATCTTGGTTTGCACGCTTGAGTTGCGCTTCAGCTTGTTCCAGCAACGCGCGGGCGCCGCTGGCCTGTGCACGCATCTGGATCACCTGCGCTTCGTCCCTGAGTACTTGCCGTTCAGCGCTGGTGACCTGTGCCCGAATTTGTTCAATCTTCGTGAGTTGGTCAGTTGGGTCGAGTTCGGCGATTACATCGCCTTCGTGTACTACTTGGTTGTCGACCACCAAGACTCGCGAGACCACGCCGTTGATGCGGGGCGAGACAATGTGTACATGACCTGTGATGTAGGCGTTGTCAGTTTCGACGTAGTGCAGACTGCGCCACCACATTCGTCCGCTGAACCCGAGGGCGACCAAGGTTAGGACTCCCACTAGCACGACGACACGGTGGCTTTTTTCGGCCGGAGCGTTACGCGCGGAGGCATCGACAGCGTTGGGAATGGAGGCCGGCGTAACCGGCGCAGAAACGTTTTGTTGAGTAGACACCGTTATTCTCCGAATATATGTTGACGCATGTGTTAAAACCCTAGTAGGACAGCCTGAACCCGGACATCCACTGATCGGCCGTACTCAGTCGCCCGCTTCACTCAGTGCCACCAGCGTGCCAACGTAGTCCCAGTCCGGACGCTCGGGTAGGACGTAGAAGCGGCAGCGGTGTCTATTCGCCGTCAGGCCGGCATCCAAGAGATCGATCGCGCGGCCCTCCGTGTCCGTGCGTAGCCGAAAGCTGTTGAGCCGCAGGCTTAACCCTCGCCCTATTGCCTTGAGGTAGGCTTCCTTCGCGGTCCAGAGGCGGGCGAAGTGTTCCTGATTCGCCTGCGTACTGTTGGAGTGTTGCAACTGCTGCGCTTCAAAGGGGAAAAAACGCTGCGCCAGCTGGTCGTAGTCGGCGCTGCCCGGCAGTTCGATATCGAAGCCGATTACGCGCGACCCCAGCGTCAGTCCGCCAAAGGGGCCACTATGGCTCAGGTTGAAGTGCAGTTCTGGATAGGCGGGCAGGTACGGTTTGCCGTATGCGTCCTGCGCTATCTCCAGTTGAGCGTCCTGCTCGCGCACGCCCTGCGCGAGCAGGACGCGTAGTGCTGCGTGATGGCGCGCGTAGTGTTGCTGTTGTGCCGCCGGGCGTCGACGCATCTGTTCACGTTCGCTGTCGTCCAGCAAGGCCACACAAGCCGAGTCATCCCAAACGCCTTGCTGGACCGACCAGAGCCAACAGTCGAGCGGAGTCAGCCGCTCATCTGCCGTGCGTAGGTGGCGCAGGGAAACATTCCGCCACACGGAATTTGATCGTTGCTCGCACACATCGAAGTGCCATTGATCGGATACGTTGAGGGAACGGTCCGGATCCTGCGGTCGGCAACGTTCCGGTAAGATGCTCGAGAGGCGGTTCATACTGCAGCCCATTGCCGGCACGCGGCTGCTTGACCCTCGTCGTCTGCGTCGGCAAGGGCTAGAGCGCCTTGCAGCGAAGCGTCACTGCCATGCGGAGACAATCTGATCTCTGGCAGTGACGTTGGCTTCTTCAGAAACTTGTCACGCAACTCGCACTTGATCGCTGCTGGCAATGCAGGAAAGCGCCGGGTCAGCCCGCCGCTCAAGGTAATTTGCGTGCTATGGAACAGCTCGATCAAATTGCTGCTGCAAGCTGCGATCGCTTGGGTCGCCTGGGCGAACCAGTGCATCTCGGCAACATCGGCGGGATTGTTGTGGGCGAGAAGCTCCAAGGCGCGGCCGGAGACGTAGGCTTGCAAGCAACCATTACGTCCGCATACACAAGGCAAGCCGCCGGGATGCACTAGCAGGTGCCCAAGCTCGCGGTCCTGCAAGATGCGGCGGTTGAAGTAGATTCCTCCGCCAACGCCAGTTCCGAGCGAGAAATGGATCAGATTGCTCGCGCCCAGCGTCCAGGCATCGGCTAGGGTGGCGGCAGTACCGTCGTCACACCACAGTATCTTGCGGCGTACGAACGGGGCAAGTGCGCTTATGATCGACGTCCCCTCCCAATTCGGGCGGTTGGGCCAGCGTTCCACACAGCCGTCACTGTCTAGGTTAGGAGCGCTGGCGATGGCAATGCTGTCCACCAGTCCCCAGCGCGCGCATTGACGATCGAGATACTCGGCCATGGCCGATAGCACCGCAACAGGCATCGCTTCGTCGTCAATCGCGAATCGGGCGGTAAACAGCGTCCTTAAATCGCTGCGACCTGCCAGGGCAATTTTACTGCCGCCGATATCGATGCCGAGCCGGAGCATCAGAATCTCGCCGCGCCATCGACTGGCAGAATCGCGCCGCTGATATAGGACGCTTCATGCGACGCCAAAAAGGCGACCGCTGCCGCGACCTCATGGGCTTGTCCGAGCCGACGCAGGCCGATTAACTCTTTGACTCTGTCTTCATCCTGCGCCGTATAGATCGAGCTGCCTGAGCCCGTCAGCGCGCCGGGCGCGACGACGTTCACCGTGATGCCTTTGTCGCCAACCTCTTGCGCCAGGGATCGAGCGTATGCATGAACGGCGGCTTTGGAGGCAGCATAAACACTCTGCCCCGCTAAGCCTCGTTCACCGGCAGTGGATCCGATTAGGATGATCCGACCGCTCGATTGCCGGAACATGGGGCGCAGCACGGTGCGGCACAACTGCGCCACAGCTTTGAAGTTCAGTTCAAAGACGCGATCGCAGTCTTCGTAGCTGGTCAGCATAGCGGATTTACGCAATGCCGTGCCGGCGGTGTAAACCAGGACGTCGATACGTCCGTGTTCTTCTAGGATGTTGGTGACGGCCGCCGCGACGGCATTCCTCTGGCTGAGGTCGAGCTGGAGCGGATAAATGTCTCCTGCGGGTTGCCCGCCGACCGCGGTCGCATCGACTCCCTCTGGATGCTCATGATAGAGTGCGACGACCGTCGCTCCCTGCCCGGCGAGCGCTCGGCAGACTTGTGATCCGATGAAACCCGAGGCGCCTGTCACTAGGCATACTGTCCCTTGCAGATCAAACACTACCTTGCTCCTTTAATCAGTACGCCCAAACCCAATCAAGTCTTGCTCTGTTATTGTCCTCTGTTGTGCTGTCGCCGACTGAGCGTCACCGTGGTGCTGGGAGGCTGGACGTTCAATCTTTCACTCGGCCTTATCCAACTGCTTTCTGTGTCCATTGCGGCTGCAAGTTACGGTCGCTTGCTTCGGCTGGATGCTGCGACAATTCCGTCGGCAGCGACACCGCCAAAACCTGGCCATCCATGATGACCAGCGGGTTGCTGACATATGGCTCGTCGATATAGTTGTCCAACTCAGGTACACCATTGGCGTCATAGCTGTCGATAACGCAAAGCCGATGCAGTGCCGCAGAATTGCTGCGGTGCGTCGGCCACGCTTGCTGGTCCAGGCGGCTGGTTGCATGCAGCAAACCGAGCAGTAATGGATCGAAAGGGGTCCATTCCCCGTCGATCTTGAATTCCGTCCAATAATGGCCGGTCGAGAACGGTGCTGCCAGCAATAGTCCGAAGCATTGACGTGCTTCTATTCCCTGCTCCTGAGCCCTGAAAAACATGCGCTTGGAAGCCCCACCGCATTCGCAGATTTGGTTGCGGTCGATGAAATCCATGTCCCAGCGGCAATCCTCCGGTAGCATGAAAAATCGGTGGCAGGAGAACTCGTCGAGTAAATCCCGCACGGCGCCCGCGGCATAAATGCAATGGCTCAGTATGGGTATCTGCAATATTTTCAGAGGGTTGGCCGTTACGCTGTCGGCAGAGATTGGCAGTATTTTTACGGTTGCATCCCAGCGCTTGCCGC
>DASVLY010000046.1:0-3463 GCA_036384635.1 Noviherbaspirillum sp.
GCGATGCGTTCGCCGGGACGGATCACCACGATGTCGCCCAGCCTGACTGCATCGATCGAAACATCGATATCGCGGCCATCGCGCCGCACCCGGGCGGTATCCGGGCGCAGCACCTGCAGCGCACGGATCGCGGCAGTAGTCTGATGCCTGGCGCGCGCTTCGAGCCACTTGCCGAGCAAGACCAGCGTGATCACCACTGCCGACGCTTCGAAGTACAGATGCGGCATGCTCCTTGCATGTTGCCGCAGCAGTTGATACGTGCTCAGTCCGTAGGCAGCACTGGTGCCCAATGCAACCAACAAGTCCATGTTGCCGCTGCCTGCCTTCAACGCCTTCCAGCCTGTGCGATAAAAACGTGCGCCGAGCCAGAACTGGACCGGCGTTGCCAGCGCCAACTGCAGCCAGCCGGACGGCATCAGGTGGACACCGAACAATTCCAGCAGCATCGGCGCCAGGAGCGGCAGAGACAGCAACGCAGCGATTACCACATGCAGCAGCTCTTTGTCCGCTCCCTTGCGTTCCGGTTCTGCGGCAGCCTGAGCGCGATGCAGGCGTGCGCGATATCCGGCCTGCTCGATTGCAGCGATCACCGCATCGGCCCGCACGCCGGCGGTCACGCGCACATGCGCGCGCTCGGCGGCGAGATTGACCGTAGCCTCTGTCACCCCCTCCACCTTGCGCAGCGCCTTTTCGACACGTCCGACGCAAGACGCGCAGCTCATGCCTTCGATATCAAGATTGATTTCCTGCTGCGCAGGCTGGATGGAAAACGGAAGTGCATTGCCCATAATGTGCGGCCTAAACCTGTTATGAATCCTTGCACATTTGCGCAAGCGCATCGCCAACCTGCGCATGGCGCAAACGTACTCCGAGTTCCGCCTTGATGCGCCGGTTCCCGAGTTTTCTCGATTCCGACATGAACGACAACACTACCGGCGACACTGCCTGCTGCAGCTCGGCGCGCGGCAGGCGGCGCGGCCGCGGCAGCCGGAATGCATCGGCAACGGCGTCGAAGTAGTCCCCCATTTTCAGTTGCGTATCGTCGACCGCGTGGTACACGCGGCATGATCTCGCGCGAAACAGCGCCGCGACGATGATTGCCGCGAGATCGTCCGCGTGGATGTGATTGGTGTACACGTCATCCTCCGTGTGCAACGCCGGCGTTCCTTGGCGCAAGCGTTCGATTGGCAGCCGGTTCGATGCATAAATGCCGGGCACGCGCAGAATCGCAAGCCGCGAGCCGCTCCTCCGCGCCCAGCGGCGCAGCGCGTTTTCCGCATCGACCCGGCGCTTCGCACGCGCATTTTGCGGATTCACCGGCCTGCTTTCCTCCACCAGCGCGCCACCGCAGTCGCCATACACGCCGGTAGTACTGACATAAACGAGTGTCGCCCGGTCGGGTAAAATGGCGGTCAAATTTCGGGTGCGGGTGTCTTTCAGCCCGTCGGACCGGGGCGGTGCCAGATGCACGATGTAATGTGCAAGGCGAGCCAGTCGCGCCATGCTGGCGGGCTGATCGAGGTCGGCGACAATCGGAACAGCGCCGGCTGCGCGCAATTCATCGCAGCGCGATGCCTGACTGGTGACGGCGAAAACGCGAAAGCGCTCGCGCAACAGCGGCAACACGCGCATGCCGACATCGCCGCAGCCGATGATCAGTATGCGTTCCCGGTTCAGCCTGTGGGCATTTTTATCAGTATCTTTGACTCTCATCATCAGGATTGTATGACTTTCCAAGTAACAGTTCAGCCGAGCGGTCGGCAATTCACTTGTGAACAAGACGAAACCGTACTGGCCGCGGCCATCCGCGCCGGTGTCGGCCTGCCCTACGGCTGCAAGAACGGCGCATGCGGCAGTTGCAAGGGGAAATTGCTCGAAGGTTCGGTCACGCATCGCGCGCACCAGGAAAAAGCCCTGACGGCGGCGGAACAGGAAAAGGGCCTCTCACTGTTCTGCTGCGCGACGCCGCATTCGGACGTCGTGCTCGAAGCGCGCGAGGTGCTCTGCGTCGGCGAGTTCCCGGTCAAGAAAATACCGACCCGCGTCGCCAGGCTCGACAAAGTGGCCGATGACGTGATGATCGTATCGCTGCAGTTGCCGGCCAACGAGCGGCTGCAATACCGCGCCGGCCAGTACATCGAATTCATGCTGAAAGACGGCAAGCGCCGCAGCTACAGCATGGCCAACGCGCCGCACCTGGACGAACACCTGACACTGCACATCCGCCACATGCCCGGCGGCGTGTTCACCGACCATGTATTCGGCAACATGAAGGAGCGCGAGATCCTGCGTTTCGAAGGGCCGCTGGGCACCTTCTTCCTGCGCGAGGATTCGGACAAGCCGATGGTGCTGCTCGCCTCCGGCACCGGCTTTGCGCCGATCAAGGCAATCGTCGAGCATGCGATCCACAAAGGCGGCAACAGACCGATGATGCTCTACTGGGGCGGCCGCCGTCCGAAAGATTTGTACATGCATGCGCTGTGCGAGGAATGGGCGCGCACCGTGCCGAACTTCAAATACGTGCCGGTGGTGTCGGATGCGCTGCCGGAAGATGGTTGGAACGGCCGCACCGGCTTCGTACACCGTGCGGTGATGGAAGACCTGTCCGATCTGTCCGGTTGGCAGGTGTATGCGTGCGGTGCTCCCATCGTGGTCGATTCGGCCAGACGCGATTTCGTCGCGCAGTGCAAATTGCCGGAAGAAGAGTTTTACGCCGACTCGTTCACTTCCGAGGCCGATCTGGCGAAATAAAAAACTTTTTGACGACAGGAGCCACAGCATGGAATTCAGCCAGTACGACATTAATGCCCTCATGCAAGTCACGAACCGGCCCTCGTTGGTATTTACCGAAGGCCACGGCATGTGGTTGACGGACAATAACGGCAAGCGCTATCTGGATTACCTGCAAGGCTGGGCAGTCAATTGCCTCGGCCATTCGCCGCAATGCATCGTCGATGCGGTGAATGCCCAAGCCGCCAGACTGATCAATCCATCGCCGGCGTTCTACAACGAAACATCGATCACGCTGGCATCGCTGCTGACCAGACACTCCTGCTTCGACCGCGTATTCTTCGCCAACAGCGGCGCCGAAGCGAACGAAGGCGCGATCAAGCTCGCGCGCAAATGGGGCAAGAAAAACAGGAATGCGGCCGGCGACAACCGTTACGAAATCATCACCTTCAACCACGGCTTCCACGGCCGCACGCTGGCGACCATGTCCGCCAGCGGAAAGGCCGGCTGGGACACGATGTTCGCGCCGCAGGTGCCGGGCTTTTTCAAGGCCGAGCTGAACGATCTGACCAGCGTCGAGAAACTCATCACCGACAAGACGGTTGCTGTGATGCTGGAACCTGTGCAAGGCGAAGGCGGCGTGATCCCGGCCACGCGCGAATTCATGCAAGCCTTGCGCACGCTGACCAGGGAGCGCGGACTGCTGCTGATCGTCGATGAAGTGCAAACCGGC
>DASVLY010000047.1:0-3163 GCA_036384635.1 Noviherbaspirillum sp.
TCGCCGGGAAATGGTTTCGTCAGACTGGCATGGGCTTGTTATCGTTCAGATCGAGCATGCCTTTGAGGAGCCGGTAGGCTTTCCAGATCCATGCTGCGGTGCCGATCAGCCATGCGAGCGGAATGCCCACGATGGTAACGGCCAGCGCGACGCTGATCGCCATCCAGAAGAAGAACCACCAGAAGGAGCGGATTTGCCAGGTGTGGTGGCTATAAACAAAAGTGCCGGCGGCCTCGTCGCGCTTTAGATAATTGATGATCAGCGGGATCCAGGAAAATATGCCGAGCGAAAGCAGGAAGCTCACGCCATGGCCGATATAAAGCCACCAGACAAGGTGCTTTGCGGACTGCAGTCTTTCATCGAACACCAATTCCTGGGTCATCACGCTTCCTCGGCAAGTCAGTCGAACAATGACAAGATGCCGTCCAATCCTACAAAATTCAAGGCGACATCGGCTTGCGCACGCACAACCGGTTTCGCGCGGAAGGCGACCGACATACCGGATATGCCCATCATCTTCAGGTCGTTTGCGCCATCGCCCATCACGATTGCCTGCCTTGGAGAAACGCCGAGTTCGTTGCACACGCGCTCGACCGTGTTTTTCTTCTCGTCCGCATCGACGATGCCGCCGACTACCTTGCCGGTCAGTTTGCCATCGACGATTTCCAGCATATTGGAGTGCGTGTAATCGAGGCCGAGGCGGGTTTTCATGCGATCGGTAAAGAAGGTGAAGCCGCCGGAGACCAGCAAGGTCTTCAAGCCCGCCGCCTTGACTGCATCGAGCATTTTTCCGGCGCCGGGCGACAGTTGGAGCCGCTCGTCATATACGCGCTGCAGCGCCGCCGCATCCAGGCCTTTTAACAGCGCCACGCGCCGCGTCAGGCTTTCGCGGAATTCGATCTCGCCTCGCATTGCCGCTTCGGTGATTTCCGCAACCTGCGGTTTCAGTCCTTGCATGTCGGCGATCTCGTCGATGCACTCGATCGTGATCAGCGTCGAATCCATGTCCATTGCAACCAGCTTGAAGTCGGATAGCTTGCGGCCGGCCTCGGTGAATGCGTAATCGAGCCGGGCGGAGAAGCATTCGCTGTCGATCTGCGCTTTCAACGCGTCGGAATAGCGGATGCCTTCGCAGCGATATGCGTTCGGGTCGATGGCGGTGACGCGCTGCGCATCGGCGATGTCGGCAATGCGGCTTATGGTGGCATGGTCGGAGGAAAGGCCTTGGAGAATCAGGTTCATCATTGGGCTGCTTATTGTGCTGCGTATTGCAGTCTCGATTAAAAATAAAAGGTTCTATCCGGCCAGCGAACGTATCGTCGTCTTCACTTGCGACACGCGCGACGTCAGGTCCGGCATGCTTGCCTGGATACGCAGCTTGTCTTGTCCGTGCAGCTTGATATGCCGGTTCTTCTGGACCAGCTCGATGATGCGCATCGCGTCGATTGGCGGATTGGGCTGGAATTGCAGCACGGCGGATTCCGCATGCGCGTCGATTTTAACAATCCCGGCCGGCATGGCGGCAATTCTCAACCTGTGGGTCTCGATCAGTGCTTTCGCTGCGTCCGGCATCTTGCCGAAGCGGTCGATCAGTTCTTCCTGCAAGTCGTCGATCGCATTTTGCGTGTCGCAGTTGGCCAGCCGCTTGTACAGCGACAACCGTTCGTGCACGTCGCTGCAATAATCCTGCGGCAGCAGCGCCGGCACATGCAGGTTGATTTCGGTGGTAGTCGACAGCGGCGCGGCCAAGTCCGGTTCCTTGCCGTTCTTCAACGAGCGCACTGCTTCGTTGAGCATGTCCGAATACAACTGGAAGCCGATCTCCATCATTTCACCCGACTGATTTTCGCCGAGCACTTCGCCAGCGCCACGGATTTCCAGGTCGTGCATTGCCAGGTAGAAGCCGCTGCCCAGTTCCTCCATCTGCTGGATCGCTTCCAGCCGGCGCTGCGCCAGCTTGGTCAGTCCGTGCACGTCATGCACGAGCAGGTAGGCATAGGCTTGATGGTGCGAGCGGCCGACGCGCCCGCGCAGCTGGTGCAATTGCGCGAGGCCGAACTTGTCGGCGCGATGCATGATGATGGTGTTCGCAGTCGGTACGTCAATGCCGGTTTCGATGATGGTGGTGCACAACAGAATGTTGAAGCGCTGTGCCACGAAATCGCGCATCACCTTTTCCAGGTCGCGTTCATGCATCTGCCCGTGTGCGACTGCAATGCGCGCTTCCGGCAGCAGTTCTTCCAGCATCGCCTTGCGGTTCAGGATAGTTTCGACTTCGTTGTGCAGGAAGTACACCTGGCCGCCACGCTTCAACTCGCGCAGGCAGGCTTCACGGATCACGGAATCGTCTTCGCTGCGCACGAAAGTCTTGATCGCGAGACGTTTTTGCGGGGCGGTCGCGATCACCGAAAAATCGCGCAAGCCTTCCAATGCCATACCGAGCGTGCGCGGAATCGGCGTGGCGGTCAGCGTCAACACATCGACTTCGGCGCGCAATGCCTTCAGCGCTTCCTTCTGCCGCACACCAAAGCGGTGTTCCTCGTCGATGATCACCAGACCCAGGCGCGCGAATTTCACGTCGTTGGACAGCAGCTTGTGCGTGCCGATCACGATATCGATCGTGCCGTCGCCCATTCCCTTGATCGCCTGCGTGACTTCTTTGCCAGTGCGAAAGCGCGACAGTTCCGCGATTTTGACCGGCCAGTCGGCGAAGCGGTCGGCAAAGGTTTGCGCATGCTGTTCAGCCAGGAGCGTGGTCGGCGCGAGTATCGCAACCTGCTTGCCGCCCATGACGGCGACAAAGGCCGCGCGTAACGCAACTTCGGTCTTGCCGAAACCGACATCGCCGCAAATCAGCCGGTCCATTGGTTTACCGCCGGTCATGTCCTTGATCACTGCATTGATCGCGGCGCTCTGGTCCGGCGTTTCCTCGAAGCCGAAGCTCTCGGCAAAGGTTTCGTAATCGCGCGCCGAATACTGGAATGCGTGGCCCTGGCGGGCAGCGCGTCGTGCGTACAGGTTCAACAGTTCGGCGGCGGTATCGCGGATCTGCTGTGCGGCTTTTTTCTTCGCCTTTTCCCATTGGCCGGAGCCGAGCACGTGCAACGGCGCATCGTCGGGTGACGCACCGGAGTAGCGCGAGATCACATGCAATTGTGATACC
>DASVLY010000048.1:0-4274 GCA_036384635.1 Noviherbaspirillum sp.
CGGAAAAGCTGGGCGGGAAAGTGTACAGGAGATGTACAGGGATTGAGGACGGGAAGCGGGAGTTGCTGGCTCTGCCGAACTATAATTGATCAGTCCTTCCCCAGCAGCCGAAAAACAAAAAGCCCGGTCATGTGACCGGGCTTTTTGAGGAATTGTTGGTAGGCCGTGTAGGGATCGAACCTACGACCAACGGATTAAGAGTCCGCTGCTCTACCAGCTGAGCTAACGACCCAACGAGGCCATGATTATAACCACAATTCAGGAGACTGTTAAGAGCGTCGGCAGAAAAATGAATAACTTCTTTCCATGCAACCGCCATCGCAAAAATGCATTTGTCAGGTCAGCGCCGAAGTCACCTTCAACACTTCTTCCGCCGTCGTCACTCCCTCCGCAATCTTCAGCGCCCCCGCCACCCGCAGCGGTTTCATCCCGTCGGCAATGCTTTGCTGCTTCAATGCATGAATATCCGATTCCTGCCGGATCAGCTTCGAGAACGGTTGCGTCACCGTCAGCAGTTCGTACAGGCCGGTGCGCCCGCGGTAGCCGGTCTGCCGGCATTCCGGGCAGCCGACCGGGTGATAAATCTTCGCCGGCTTCCCGATCTTCCAGCCTTCGGTCAGGCCGTCCCAGATGTCGTCGTTGAGTTCGTCGCCGGGTTTCTTGCAATCGGGGCATAGCGTACGCACCAGGCGCTGCGCCATGATGCCGATCAGCGTGGCTTCCAGCAGGTAGTAGGGCACGCCGAGTTCGAGCAGGCGCATCACGGCGGAGGGCGCGTCGTTGGTGTGCAGCGTGGAAAATACCAGGTGGCCGGTCAGGGCCGCCTGAATCGCCATCTCGGCGGTTTCCAGGTCGCGGATTTCGCCGACCATGATGATGTCCGGGTCTTGTCGCATCAGCGCCCGCACGCCGTCGGCGAACGAGAGGTCGATGCCGTGCTGTACCTGCATCTGGTTGAACGATGCTTCCACCATTTCAATCGGGTCTTCCACCGTGCATACGTTCACCTCCGATGTGGCCAGCGCCTTTAACGTGGTGTAGAGCGTGGTGGTTTTGCCGGAACCGGTCGGGCCGGTGACGAGGATGATGCCGTGCGGGCGCGTGGTGAGCGCATCCCAGCGTTGCGCATCGTCGGGCGGGAAGCCGAGCTCGGGCAGGGTTTTCACGACGACTTCTGGGTCGAAGATACGCATCACCAGCTTTTCGCCGAACGCGGTCGGCAGCGTCGACAGGCGCAGTTCGATTTCCTGTCCGCCGGGGGTACGGGTCTTGATGCGGCCGTCCTGCGGGCGGCGTCTCTCGATCACGTCCATGCGGCCCAAGAGCTTGATGCGCGCGGTCATCGCGATCATCACGGTTGCCGGCACCTGGTATACCTGGTGCAGGATGCCGTCGATGCGAAAGCGGATCACGCCGAGGTCGCGCTTGGGCTCCATGTGGATGTCGGAGGCGCGCTGGTCGAAGGCGTATTGCCATAGCCAGTCGACGATGTTGATGATGTGCTGGTCGTTCGCGTCGAGCTGTTTGTCGCTCTTGCCGAGTTCGACCAGTTGTTCGAAGTTGTTGCGCAGCGCCAGATCCTGGCCGTTCGATTTGTTCGCGCCCTTGATCGATTTGGCGAGCGTGAAGAATTGCGCGGTGTATTGCGCGATATCGAGCGGGTTGGCGACCACCAGCTTGATGCTGCGGCGCGTGACTTTTTCGATTTCCGCTTCCCATTCGCGGGCGAAGGGTTCGGCGGTGGCGATCGTTACTTCGGTCGGCGTCAGCTCCACGGGCAGGATGTTGAAGCGCGCGGCATAGGTGGCCGACATCACGTCCGCCACGCGGGTGAAGTCGATCTTCAACGGATCGATGCGAAAGAACGGTAATTGCACTTTGCCGGCCACCCATTCGGTCAGCCAGTCGAGCGTGAGCAGTTTATGCGGCGCGGCGGCCGATTGCAGTTTGCATTGCGCGACCGCCGTCAGCGGGTGCATGGCGATCGTCGCATTCCTGATCAATCCTTGTGCCTGGTGGTATGCGGCTTTCGCGCCGGTTTTATCGATCACGCCGTCGGTCACAAGCCAGGTGAAAATCCGATGCAGGTCGAGTGTTTTTGAGGCGGCTTTGTTCATGGCGATGACCGGAAGAGGGCGGATATTTCCCTATCGTACCAATTGCCATGCTTTCAAGCCATTCACCCAGGATTTGGCCGGCAGTTTCGTGGTTTCCGTAATTTCGGCGGCGCGTTCGTACAAGAACGGAAAATCCAGTTTGCACGCGGTCTTGAAGGCGATCGCGATCACATTGCCTTCGTGGACTTCCGGCAGGCAGATCACGTCGTCGAATGCGTAGCGCATGGCCTTCATGTTTTTCGCGTAGCTCGGATGGTCGCCGAACAGGTTGACGGTCATGATGCCGCGCTCCGAAAGACAGGCGGCGCAGGCTGCATAGAATTCCGGCGTATCCAGCACCGGGCCGCGCGCGGTTGCGTCGTACAGGTCGACCTGCAGCGCATCGACGGCGCCGTGCTGCGCGGGATCGGTGACGAACTCCATTGCATCCATTTCGATGACCGTCAGGCGCTCGTCCTCTTCCGGCAGTTTGAACATGCTGCGGCAGATCGCGATCACGGACGGATTCAGCTCCACTGCCGTCACGCGCACGTCTTTGAGCGTGCGGTAACAGAACTTGGTCAGCGCGCCGGTGCCCAGACCCAGTTGCACGATATGGCGCGGCTGGTCGTTGAACAGCATCCAGCTCATCATCTGCTGCGCGTATTCCAGCTCGATCCAGTCCGGTTTGCGGATGCGCATTGCGCCCTGAATCCATTCGGTGCCGAAATGCAGGAAGCGCACGCCGTCTTCTTCCGACAGGGTGACCGGCGCGAATTTCGGCTTGCGCGGCGGCTTGGGCGCACTGGCGGCTTTGGTCTTGCCGGGGCCGGCCTTGGAATTGGCTTGCGCTTCGATGGATTTGCGTTTGATGAGCATGGCGGTCGGTGAGGTATTGCGTTCGGGAGGCAATTTTACCGAATGATGTTGCGCCACACCGCCAGTTTTTCCTCGAAGGAGAGTTGCGCATTGGCTGGCGACGACGAGGGCAGCACCAGCGTCTCGAACCCCGCGTGGGCGAATTGCGCTTCGAACTTGCCGGAGGTTTTGCCGTTGAAGCAGACGCGGAACAAGTCCGGGCATTGATGTTTCAGGATCGCGAAATCGTTTGCCTGCGCGCGGCGGATTGCGGTGTCCAGGCTGCCTTCGCGCTCGCATGCGCCAATCACGTCCCATAAACCGATGCGGTGTGCCAGCAGCCGTTTCAGGCGGGATTCGTAGGGGAGCGCAACCAAGTCCTCGCCGAGCACGGCTGACAGCAGGCGCCAGAAATGGTTGCGCGGATGCGCGTAGTACTGCTGCGCCGCGAGCGAGGCTTCGCCGGGGAAGCTGCCGAGGATCAGGATGCTGGTCGCATGATCGAGAACCGGCGGGAAGCAGGTGAGCAGGGGAGCGGATGTTGCAGGCATGCGGGGATTTTACCGGAGCAGGTAGCAAAGAATCCGCGCAGGAGTGAGTTGCATAATTTTGCTGTCCATGGACGGCGCGCTGCTGTATTGCTCGCCGTACTTTCCGCCATACCCTGGGTGTGATACCGTGGAAACATACGAGATGGCAATGGCGTTCAGACAGACAGCGCCATGACAGCCTGACATGAGAAATGACACGGAACGCATTGTGTCGGTGCCTGCATATTGAGTTGACAACATGAAAATCGTCGTCTTCGGTGCCGGTTCGATCGGGACTTATATCGGCGCTTCACTCCTTGCCGCCGGCGGCGACGTGCTTCTGATCGGCCGTACCAAGATGGCCGAATGCATCGCGCGCCACGGCGTACACTTGACCGACCTGCGCGGCGGCAGCGTCAGGATCGACGGTTCGAAGGTGCCTTATACCGAAGACCCGGGCGCGTTGAGCGAGGGCGCTCTGATCCTTGTCACCGTCAAGAGCTCCGATACCACCACGGTTGCCAATGCGATTTATACCTATGCGAATCCGGCTGCATTGGTGCTCAGTCTGCAGAACGGCGTCGGCAATGCCGACAGGCTGCGTGAGCAACTGGTCGGCTGGACGGTATTGGGCGGCATGGTGCCGTTCAGCGTGGCGCAGAGAACGGGCGGGCGCTTTCACCGTGGCAGAGGCGGCGAGCTGATGATCGAGGCGTCGCCCGCCATTGCGCCATGGAAGGCGTTGTTCCAGACCGCGCACCTGCCTCTGATCGAACGCAGGGATTTCGCC
>DASVLY010000049.1:0-3794 GCA_036384635.1 Noviherbaspirillum sp.
GGGCGCTTGCCCTGAAATCCCCTTCACATAAGGCTTGCCATTGATGAACTGCGCCTTCAAACCCCCGCATGGAAAATACAGGCTGATCATCCCCCGCTTTTTCAGGCTCAGATTGTACTCAGGCCAGTTCGTGACGCGATAATCCGGCTTCTTCCGCTTTCTCGCCTCCCCTGATTTCCCTCTCTCTTTGTACGGCATTCAATGCTTCCCGCTTTTGAAAAACCGTATTTTCCTCACAGATCACATCTGTGCAAGCCCCCTCCCGAACAAAGCCATTGACCTCCAGGAGATGCAGGTAGTTCAGGGCGTCCACCACCGCCTTGCCGGCTGGGCTGGCGATAAACCGGATGTTTTTCAAAACACTTGGCAAATACCAGCGTACATGCCGCCGCTTTTCCTGAAGGGACTGGTAAAACACGTCATCGGGCGGCCGCACGAGGCTGCTGACTTCCTGCATGGCTTGCTCCAGCCGATCCTTGCGGATGGCGTCGAAGACCGCCTTGCGGACCTTGCCTGCCGTCAGTTTGTCATCGAACAGGAAGGCGCAGGCATTTACCAGCACCATGGCCGCCGCATCGAGATCCTTCAAGGTGCGCAGCCGTGCCTTTTGATCGGCCTTGAGCGCATTGGCGAACAGATCGCGCAACAGGATTTCCAGCACCTGCAGGGCATCGTCGATGGCGGTTGCTTCAAGCGTGTAGACGAAGGCAACGAGCGTTGCCAGGCGCCGAAGCTTGGGCAGCTTGGCGACGGCGGTGACTTTCGACGTATTGGCAAAACGCGCCAGCGCCGCCAGCCGGCTCGGAGGAATCTTGGCAGCGACCGGCACTTGAATATCCAGCGCACGCACATCGTTCAGGCGCGTGATGGCCCTGACCAATGCCGGTCCACTCACCATTGTGGGCCCGGTGCGCAGCTTGTCGAGCGGTGAGCGGCGCCACCCTGCGGCACCGTGAGCAGCTTTTCGAGATTCGAGCGCTGGGTCAGGTTCAAATGCTGCGCCAGGCTGTGCCACAAGCGTTTTTCGACGCGCTGGCGCAGACTGGCAATGAAACGTTCGAGCACAGTTGCGCCCGGCAAGAGAGCCCTGTTGGACAGCAGCCAGGCTATCGCCCGGTCGAACAGAACACTCGGCCGGTCCGTGCCGGTCCAGCATAAGGCATACAGCCAGCGCCCGAGGCGGAAACCGACAGGCATATCCGTCAATTCACGGTATCCCAAACGGCTTTGAATTTCGGCGGTATGCTCCAGACGCTGCCGCCCATCGCCGTATCTTGTCAGGTCATATGCCGCATCGTAGCCAAGCTGCCGTGCCAGCGTGGCGATGACAACCGGTGGCACGTCGACAGGATTGTCGAGGAAGGTGCCGAGGTATCTGACCGTGGCCAGCTGAATGGCGAATCCGAGCCGGTTGTATTTTTCCCGCCGGCGTCCGATCAAAGCCCGGTCGTGGTCGTCCAGGTGAAAATAGCGGGTGAGATCTTCCGGAGAAGGATCGCCATCGTAACGGCCATAGCTTTTGATTTGATCGGGAGTGAGAAAACTGACCGGCACAATAATTGCTCAAACAGGATTCGAGCCGCCTCCAAAGGGGGGAAGCGGCGCCGGCAGATTATCCGGGGAGTGCGCGATCGTTGGCAAGCCGACATCGGCTGGAATGACGATGTCGTACTATGCTTTTTCTGCTGTCGTTGACCTCTGTGCAAATTCGCGCGGCGCGACCGTACCGGCTACCGTCGCATCTTTGTTCAAAATATGGAATAAAAAAGTGCCGATTTTCCTTCGCGAATTCAATGGCACCCGCCTCCATGCGTGCCGAGATTGGCCGGATCGCCGCCTTCCATTGACGCCCGGCTTTGCAGGATGCCGCAATCCTTCGCCGCCTGTGCCGTATGGCATAACTGGCGCAATTCCTCCAGCTGGCACTGCGTCGACTGGCGCTACCGCCGCATCCTGTGGATCGCCCTGGTGGTCAATGCGGCCATGTTCGGCGTCGAGCTGGCGGGCGGCTTGCGCGCCGATTCCGTCTCGCTCCTGGCTGACGCAGTGGATTTCCTCGGCGACGCCGGCAATTACGCCGTTTCCCTGTTTGTCCTGGCGCTGGCGCCGGTCTGGCGTTCGCGCACGGCCATGATCAAGGGCGTGACGATGGGCAGCTACGGCCTCTTCGTGCTGGGCCAGGCGGCTTGGCATGCCGCCGCCGGCAGCGTTCCGCAAGCGGCGACCATGGGCATGATCGGCTTCCTGGCGCTGGCAGCCAATCTCGGCGTCGCGGTGTTGCTGTTCGCCTACCGCAATGGCGACGCCAACATGCGATCGGTCTGGCTCTGTACGCGCAACGATGCAATCGGCAATGTCGCTGTCATGCTGGCCGCGCTCGGCGTGTCCGGGACCGGCTCCGGATGGCCCGACATTCTGGTCGCGGCGGTCATGGGCGTGCTGGGATTGACCGCCGCCAGGGCGGTGATCGCTCAGGCTCACGGTGAATTGAAAGCCGCATGAGATGAGCGAAGCGGCCAGCATGGAAATCTGCCACGCACCGACGCCTTTGCCCGGCATCGCGTTACCAGCAATCCGCGAAATGAACCCCACGCCCGTCGCGCTAGTCCAACCAAGGGGATTGACGCGACCAAATGAGCATGTTGTCGGGCGCAATGGGGGACAGGATGATGATGAAACGGCTTTGGGCGAACCTAGCGGTATGGGGTAGCCTCTTTCTGACGATACCCGGATATAGCCAAATGGGAATGATGGGGCCGGGACACATGATGATGAATATGTCGATGCTGCGCCATCACTTTGTCATGATGAATGGCATCGACCCGCAGTACGTTTCAAAGGAGAATCCGCGACAGCCTACCCCGGCAACGATTGAAAATGGGCGGAAACTATATGTACAAAACTGCGCTACTTGCCATGGATTGACAGGGGTGGGCGATGGCGAGGCTGGAAAAAATCTCAGCCCGCCGCCTGCAAACATTGCCGCATTTAGCAAGATGCCCATGGCTTCTGATAGTTACCTTTACTGGACCATCGCAGAGGGAGGTGTACCGCTTGGTACCGCCATGCCGCCATTTAAGGGCCGTCTGAAAGAAGGGGAAATATGGGAAATCATCAATTATTTGCGCGTGCTCTAGCAGGCTGTTGAAAAACTACTGCGCGGACCGATTCTGGGGTCTGCGGTGCTCTGCGTACCACTCGTACGCGTGCGCTCCTCGCCCCCAATCTCGGCCCGCTCGCTACGTTTTTCAACAGCCTGCTAACCAGTCATCCCTGAAATGGGGTACTGATTTCCTGTAGTGCCAGTACTGGGAATTGTTCCATTTTTGCCTTTTCTCAAAAGTGCCTGTCGCCATTCTCTTGTAAGTGAGGTGAACACTTCTATAAATAGCATAAGGGCGACAGGCGCTTGATCGCGATCGATAAGCAACGGGAACCAAACCAAGCTGCGGATTGATTTGCACGGCACCTGACAAGATGAGATGGTTTTTCCGGACTTCGAAACATCATGTCGACTGTGACGAATTCTCCGTTAAGCATTGCGATTTCTTCCAGCGCGCATCTGTTGAAAGGCACGGATGACGATTACGATCCCCTGATGGATTTGATCGGCGATGCACGCTTCGTTCTGCTGGGCGAAGCGACCCACGGCACCCACGAGTTTTATTGCGAACGCGCACGTATTACGCAGCGCCTGATTAGCGAAAAAGGCTTTATCGCCGTTGCTGTGGAGGCCGATTGGCCGGACGCCTATCGGGTCAATCGCTATGTGCGTAACCAGAGCGACGATAACG
>DASVLY010000050.1:0-6452 GCA_036384635.1 Noviherbaspirillum sp.
GCTTGAAACACTGCGAGCAGCGTTTCCGAGACAGTCTCGATCAGCGCTTTCGGATGATCGTCCTGATCGAATCCCGTGAGGCGCGGTGCGATGGCCTTGCGCCACTTGTCGAACAGCGTCGTGACCTTCTTCTGAAAGGCGGCGAATTCCGGATGATTCAGGATAGCGGGCTTGACCTCGGCAATGGGCAACTTGAGGCGAGCGTAGCCGTGCCGTCCGGCGGACTCGAACAACGCAACGCGCACGCCGGGCAGTTCCTGCCAGTCGGCCGCAAACGCATCGAGGTCGCGCTCCGGGATGCCGCCGCGCAGATGGGCGTCGATATCTTGCAGGTCTTCAGGTTCGGTGCTGTCGATGTAGCGCGGCAGGTTGAGATTGAAATCGTTCTTCGGGTCGGCGATTTCGGCGAACGGCACCATGCGGGCATAACGCGGATCGCTTTCGTCCTGGCGGATGAAAGTATCGACGATGCGGTGGATGTCCTGTTCGCGCAGGCGGTTCTTGTTGCCGTCCTTGATGAAGCCCTTGGAGGCATCGATCATGAAGATGCCCTTGCGCGCTGCGGCGTTCTCCTTGTCCAGCACCAGAATGCACGCGGGGATGCCGGTGCCGTAGAAGAGGTTGGCGGGCAGACCGATGATGCCTTTGAGGATGCCCGAGCGGACAAGTTGCTGGCGGATTGCGGCTTCGGCGTTGCCGCGGAAAAGTACGCCGTGGGGCAGGATACAGGCGGCTTTTCCCGTGCCCTTCATCGAACGGATGATGTGCAGCAAGTAGGCATAGTCGCCCTGCTTGGCGGGCGGCTCGCCCCAGGCGAAGCGCTGGAAGGGATCGCTGGATGGAGTCAGGCCCGTGCTCCAGGTCTTGTCGGAAAACGGCGGATTGGCGACGACATAGTCGTAGGTGCGCAGTTGCTCGCCATCTTTGAACTTGGGCGCAGCCAGCGTGTTGCCCGACAGGATATTCGCGGTCGGGAAGTCGTGCAGGATCATGTTCATGCGGGCCAGGCCCGCCGTGGTCACGTCCTTCTCCTGTCCTTCGAGCGTGATGCGCTTGCCCGCCTCGGCAGCCACCTTCAGGAGCAATGAACCGGAACCGCAGGTGGGATCGTATGCGGTAGTAGATGCCTTGGTGTTCCGGGGCGAGATGCCGATCACCTTGGCGATCACCCGGCTGACTTCGGCGGGGGTGTAGAACTGGCCCTTGCTCTTGCCGCTCTCGGTGGCGAAGTGCCGCATCAGGTATTCGTAAGCATCGCCGAGAATGTCGTCATGCTCGGCGCGGTTCCGCGAGAAGTCGAGTTCGGGTTTCTGGAAGATGCCGATCAGGTTGGAGAGTTTCTCCACCATATCCTTGCCTTCGCCGAGCTTGTTCGGATCGTTGAAGTCAGGGAAGTCACTGCGGGCCAACCGTTCATTGTGCTTGATCAGTTGGCCGATGATCTGGGTATTGATCTTGTCGCCGATGTCGCTCTTGCCTTTGAGCGCGACCATATCCTTGAAGCTCGCGCCCTTGGGGATCTTCACCGGCGGCGCGAAGTCGTCGCTGTCGCCGTACTTGTCGCTGATGTATTTGATGAACAGCATGAACAGGACGTAGTCCTTGTACTGGCTGGCATCCATGCCGCCGCGCAGTTCATCGCACGAAGCCCACAGGGAGGAATAGAGGTCGGATTTCTTGATTGCCATGAGGGTATTGATTTGCGTCTTGGTGCCATGCGGCACAAGAATGAAATCTTACCTTACGGCTGACAACAGACAAGGACGGATAATTATCTGGCTCTGGAAAACAGGCACATCAATTATCAAAAAATAATTTCGCCTTGTAGATTCGCCGGCACTCCGGCCAATCATGATCCAGGCACTCAGCAAACCGCACAAAGCCAACAATGCGGAGATCGACATGACCCATCGAAAACCGTCAACAAATGCACTTGCCGCAGCGATCTCGATGGCCCTCCTCTCGCCCGCCGGAATCGAGGCAGGCAAGGCAATGGCACCCAGCTTCTCTCGTTGCGCATTGACCTCGGCCCGCGCTATTGGAGACGCCGGCAATTCCTTGATGCGCAGTTCCAAGGCCTCATTGGAGGTATGGCTCACGACGATACCCAATAAGGCAATCGCCAGCAGAGCCGCTGCCCGCGAGACGGCATCGTTGATCCCGGACGCTGCGCCGGCATAGGCAAGATCAAGCGCATTCATGACCGCCGTTGTTAGCGGGGCCGCCGTCACGCTCATGCCGCCCCCCCAACCCACGAACCGCATACGGGTCATGCACTCTCATTTGCCATAGTTCTGCGCAAGATAAGAGGCAATCGCTTCGACGTCCTCCTTTGGAATCGGCGCACCGAAGGCATTGATCATTTTGTTGACCGATGCGGTCCAGCCGGCCTTGTCCAGGAAAGGCGAATTCATCTGGATGTAATCGAGACTGTGGCAGGCAACGCATTGCATTGCCTTGTCCTTTCCCGGGCCGTCCTTGAGCGTGACATTCGATTCCTGCGCAGTGACAGGCGCGGCGGCGCAACACGCAAGAAGGGAGACGGCAGCAAGGGATCGCATGAAGCGCTTCATACCACCTCCACGTACACGCGTTGAATCACATTGTGGTGATACCCGGCAGGATTGTGTACGAGCCGCTCCACTTGCGTCTCGCCGGAGCGGCTCGTGGCGCGTGCCATTACTACGATGGAACCGGGCTCGCGTGTCGGTATCGCATACCTGAATTCGCGGAAGGAAAAGCGGCCGAGATCGCGCCCCAACAGCGCAGGGCGCCAGGTCGCACCGAGATCGGCGGAAACTTCGACACGGTCAATGCCCGCGCCGCCATCCCATGCGATGCCCCTGACTTCAATCGGCTTGCCACGCGGGATTTGCTGGCCGTTCTGCAATGAAGTGATCAGTGAATTCACCACCATTGTCGTGATCGGTTCGTTCGTGGCGCCGACTTGCGACTTGAAGCCGGGTGTCTTGAACTTGCCGCGAGGCAGCCGGTAAGCAGTGCTCATCCAGAAGTTCGTCTCCGGCCTGGGGATGACCTTGATGCTGACAAGGTGCTTGACCCAGTAAGTGCCTGTCCAGCCCGGCACGACAAGACGCGCAGGATAACCGTTCCAGTGCGGCAGCGGCTTGCCGTTCATCTCGTAGGCCACCAGCGTGTTTTCGTCGAGCGCAACCTCGATTGGCAGCGATTTGACGAAGTCCGGCGTCTTTTCCATCACGGCATGGTCGGCACCGTCGAAGGTCACTTCCAGGGCATCCGCCTTCACACCTGCCTTGTTCAGGATGTCCTTCAGACGGACACCGCGCCACACGGCATTACCCATTGCACCTACGCCCCATTGGACGCCGGATACGTGCGGTACGAACAAGCCCCGGCGGTTGCCTGAACACTGACATACCGCAGTGATCTCGACACGCTCGAAGTCTTTCCTCAACTGATCGAGCGTCAGCTTGAGTTCCTGTCCTGCGCTTTCGCCGCCTACAGTAAGCGTCCAATCCGCGGCATTCACTTCCGGAATGCCTGCGATATGGTAGCGCACGAAGAATGCATCGTTCGGCGTGATGGCCGTGCGGAAATACTCGATCGGTGTTTCGAAGTTGGGTGGGCGGTAGGTTTTCTTGATGAGGGCGGTCTTGCCGGGCAACCGGTATAGTTGCTGTTCGGCGAGCGTACCCTCGGGAAGTTCGGCAAAACCCAGGCTGGCTGTGCCGCCGATCTGCCGGGACAGGGCGCTCACTGGCTTGAGTGCCGCAAGAATGCCGGCGCCTGCCACGCCTGCAAGAAGCAGGCGGCGCGATTCGCTGTTCATGGATTTTTTCATCCGCATCTCCTTGAAAGATTGAAATCAGGGCAGGAGCCTATTATTCCTTGCAGGGATGTTTTGTGAACAGGCTCGAACTCCAATTTTATGCCTGCGATTCACGGATGAAATTGATGGCGGTTCAATCAGTTTTGTATCGCATCTTGACGATTGCCACTGCAATGCGGCAGATATGCCAGCCCGAAATCGCGCTCCTGCTTGAGCTCTCCGTTGCGATACTCTGTTTCTGGAACTGACGCTATCAACCTCCGATTTGCTGAAGGTCCAGGTTGTCCCAGCTCGTAGATTGGGGGATGAAGGATCCCCAACAATACGAAGAGCTTCCCGCAGGTCGGCGGCAGCGATTTTGCAGCGGGAGCCGCGGCAATCCTTCAAGCACCATCAATAAGTCATGGATTCATTTGCACTCTGTTTTTGGAACGTAGCCAGCAATGGTTTGAAACATTGAAAGTAAAAAAACTTCGTTCGTAGAGCGCGTTTTTTACTTCATGGCCGGTCAGGCTCGACATTGTCCAGATCATCAGCAAGTTCAAGGGTTTGTTCGGCAAACGCCTCCTGAAACGCCGATTGAATCCTCTGCAATTCGTCGTCGCCAATTTCCTTGTAAAGGCCGCGCTTGCTCTTGGAGAGCACCCCTTTGTTCTGGTACAGCAGGTTGATCAGCCTGTCGAGCCGCAGGTTCGGGATCTCGACCACATCACGGATGGCGGCCTTGGCCCGGTCGTAATTGCGGATGAAGAGAATCTCCGACACGAGCTCGGTGTTGATCGTCTGTTCAACCGCATGCAGCAGGTAGCTTGCCTGAGCTGTCAGATCAGGGTACCGGTAATAGCCGGCGGCCTCTTCAGGATTGGTGATAGCCAGCCGCTCGTCTTCGTCCAGACTGAAGCGCACGATACGGCGCAAGGGCTTGGAGAAAGCTTCCAGTGCATGGTCATATTCCTGCGGGTGATGCAGCATGTAGGCCGAGACGGGCAAAATCATGCCTTCCGGGACAATTCCATCCCGGCCAAGGAAATCATGGATCAGGTAGCGGTGGATACGTCCGTTGCCATCTTCGAACGGGTGAACAAAGACAAAGCCAAATGACACCAGGGCCGCACGCACGATCGGGTGCAGTCCTTCCGTCTTATAGGCACACTCCAACAGCCCCGTCATCAGATCCCGAACCATTTCTCCGGGAGGACAGACGTAATGCACGATGGGCGACCTGCCTGGCGGCGACTCGCCGACATAGTTCTGCCAGTCCCGGAACCCCTTCTGGATATATCGCGGCTCGACAATCAGGTTCTGCAACTGGGTGAGCGACGCTTCCGACAAGACATTCCTGAGCATATCCTTACCGGCGTTGCGCAACACGGCAACGAAGCGCTCCTCACGATCTGGCGTAGGCGTCTCCCGCTCGATGTTGTAGGAGGACTTGGTTTCCTTGAAATACAGGTAGTCGATGGCCCGCTGAAAGAGGGCCGGGTCCACCTGATTCTTGAACGCCTGGAGACGGGAAGTGAAGTCGAGCGTCAGGAGCGCCTTGATTGCGGAGGTCTTGCGCACGACCGGGCAGAAGCGGGCCGAGCCTAGCAGGTTGTCATTGATATGCCAGCGGGTATTCTTGTCCGGGCGCTCCGAAACAAGGTATTTGTCCGGATCGAGCAAATCCACGTAGGCGCCGCCAATCGTCACAGACAGATCCAGCCGCTCGCCTGTCAAGAATTCGTACAGGTAACCAATCTGTCGTGCGTACTTGCCGTTGGGTTGGATTTCGATGTATTGCAGAACCCGGCCGGAGCCAAGCTTTTTGAAAACCAGCCTCAGCGCGTCCAGGCTCAATTCATCGTACTTCAGGGCAAAGACGATATGGTCAAAAGGATCGTTTCCGGGCCAGTAAGTCGGAGGGAACACCTCTTGCACCACGCCCGGCGTGGTGGCGTCCAAACGCGCCCGCGCGCCGATATAGGATTCATGCGATAGTGGAGAGGCGGACAGCCCGTATTGCTTGATGAGCCATGTGTAGCCAACCGGCCGGTCATTCGAGTCCATTGTTCTCAGCGCAACTTTTTCATGTAAACACGAACCAGTTTCGCACAAAACGATTTGACTCAACAAAAAACGTTAAAAAAGTACGCTCTCGCGCATAAAAACATTCAAAAAAATTGCATCAATAACACTGCTATGCAGATTCGCCGCCACTCCGGCCAATCATGAGCCAGGCACTCAGCGAGCTGCACAAAGCCAGCCATGCAGAGATCGACATCACCCATCGAAAGCCGTCAACAAATGCGCTTGCCGCAGCGATCTCGACGGCCCTCCTCTCGCCTGCCGGAATCGAGGCAGGCAAGGCAATGGCGGCCAATTTCTCTCGTTGCGCATCGACCTCGGCCCGCACGATTGAAGACACCGGCAATTCTTTGATGCGCCGTTCCAAGGCGTCATTGAAGGCATGGCTCATGACGATACCCAATAAGGCAATCGCCAGCAGGGCCGCCGCCCGCGAAACGGCATTGTTGATTCCGGACGCTGCGCCGGCATAGGCAAGATCAAGCGCATTCATGACCGTCGTCGTCAGCGGGGCCACCGTCACGCTCATGCCGAACCCCAGTACCAGTATTGCCGGGAAAAAGGTGGTCCAGTA
>DASVLY010000051.1:0-4830 GCA_036384635.1 Noviherbaspirillum sp.
TGCTGGTACATCGCCTGTTCGGTAAACGTCCCGGCGGGGCCGAGATAGGCGACATTCACGCGGCGTTCCAGCGCGCGGCAGGAAGACATGATCTCGCGGAAAATTGTCTGCACGTCACCGCTGTCAAGCGGGCCGGGATTACGGTCAGCCACCTTGCGCAGCACCTGCGCTTCGCGCTCGGGGCGAAACACTGGCGCGTTGGTTTCCGCCTTCACATGGCCAACCTGTTGCGCGACGTGCGCACGCTGGTTCAGCAGATCGAGGATTTGCGCATCAATGGAATCGATCTGCTCACGCAGGGGTTTAAGTTTGTCGTCGGTACTCATTTTTCGAAGTTATTTTCCCCTCTTGATGTTGCGAAGGAAATGTCAACCGTGCTTCTTTTCAAACTCTTTCAGATAATCGACCAGCGCTTGCACGCCTTCGATCGGCATCGCGTTGTAGATTGATGCGCGCATGCCGCCCACCGACTTGTGGCCTTTAAGCTGCAGCAACCCGCGCTCTTTCGCGCCGACGAGGAATGCATCGTTCAACGATTCATTCTTCAGAAAAAACGGCACATTCATGCGCGAACGGCAATCCTTGGCGATGTTGTTGCTGTAAAAATCGGTCGAATCCAGGTAATCGTACAACAGCGCCGCTTTCGCGATATTGAGCTTTTCCATCACGGCGATGCCACCCTGTTTCTTCAACCACTGGAACACCAGTCCGGCAATGTAGATCGCATAAGTGGGCGGTGTGTTGTACATCGAGCCATGTTCAGCGACGATCTTCCAATCGAACGCCGAAGGGCAGACCGGCAATGCATGGCCGAGCAGATCTTCGCGCACAATCACAAACGTCAAGCCTGCCGGGCCGATATTCTTCTGCGCGCCACCATAGATCACGCCGTATTTCGACACCTCAATTTCACGCGACAGGATATGTGATGACATATCAGCTACCAGTGGCGCGTTGTTGGTCTCCGCACTGACATCGGGGGTGTAATGGAATTCGACGCCATCGATCGTTTCGTTAGTGCAGATATGCACGTAGGCTGCATCCTTGGACAGCTTCCAGGTGTCGCGCGCGGGGATCGCGCTGAACTTTTGACTTTCCGACGATGCTGCCACATTCACCGTGCAATACTTTTTCGCCTCCTTGATCGACTTGGTCGACCAAGAGCCGGTATTGATGAAATCCACGACCGCAGGCTGGGGCTTTCTGCCGGCCAGATTCATCGGGATGATCGCATTTTCCGCAATGGCACCGCCCTGCAGGAACAGGATCTTGTAATTCGCGGGCACCGCGAGCAGTTCGCGCAGGTCGCGTTCCGCTGCTTCGTAGATCGAGATGAATTCCTTGCCGCGATGACTCATTTCCATCACCGACATGCCGCTGCCTTGCCAGTCGAGCATCTCGGCAGCAGCCTGCCGCAGCACCCCCTCCGGCAGCACCGCCGGCCCGGCAGCGAAGTTATAGACGCGCGTCATTCTTCCTCCGTGCCACCGTTTTCCTCTTCGACATCGGATTCGACGATGCGCTGCAAACCGGACAGCTTGGTGCCGTCTTCCACCGCGATCAGTGTGACGCCCTGTGTTGCGCGGCCCATTTCTCGGATCTCGGACACGCGGGTGCGAATCAGCACGCCACCGGTAGTGATCATCATGATTTCGTCGCTCGGCTCCACCAGCGTCGCGGCAACCACCTTGCCGTTGCGCTCGCTGGTCTGGATCGCGATCATGCCCTTGGTGCCACGACCATGACGTGTGTACTCGATGATCGGGGTACGTTTGCCAAAGCCGTTTTCGGTAGCGGTCAACACCGATTGCTGTTCGTTTTCCGCCACCAGCAACGCGATCACCTGTTGGCCATCTTCCAGGCTCATGCCACGCACGCCACGTGCGGTACGGCCCATCGGGCGCACGTCGTTTTCGTCGAAGCGCACCGCCTTGCCGGCGTCGGAGAACAGCATCACGTCATGCTTGCCATCGGTTAGCGCGGCACCAATCAGATAATCGCCCTCATCAAGGTCGACTGCGATGATGCCGGCTTTGCGCGGATTGGAGAATTCGGTCAGCGGCGTCTTCTTCACGGTACCAAGCGATGTCGCCATGAACACATAATGGTCTTCGGGGAAGCTGCGGTTCTCGCCCGACAGCGGCAGCACTACGGTGATCTTTTCGCCTTCCTGCAACGGGAACATGTTGACGATCGGCTTGCCGCGTGAATTGCGCGAGCCTTGCGGCACTTCCCACACCTTCAGCCAGTACATGCGGCCACGATTGGAGAAACACAGAATATAGTCGTGCGTGTTGGCGATGAAGAGCTGGTCGATCCAGTCGTCTTCCTTGGTCGCCATCGCCTGTTTGCCGCGCCCGCCGCGCTTCTGCGCGCGATATTCCGACACCGGCTGCGACTTCATGTACCCGGCATGCGATAGCGTGACGACCATGTCCTGCGGTGCGATCAGGTCTTCGGTGCCGAGATCGGTCGGGTTCAATTCGATCGTCGATCGGCGTCCGTCCTTGTTGGCGTCACCGTATTCGTTCTTTGCAGCAGTCAGTTCGTCGGTGATGATGGCGGTCACGCGCTCGGGCCGTGCAAGGATATCCAGCAGGTCGGCGATTTGCGCCATCACTTCCTTGTACTCGTTGACGATCTTATCCTGCTCCAGGCCAGTCAGGCGCTGCAGGCGCATTTGCAGGATTTCCTGCGCCTGTTCGTCGGACAGCTTGTACAGACCGTCTTGCTGGATGCCGTAATGCTTGGGCAAGTTCTCCGGGCGGAAGGCATCAATGCCGCCGGCATTTTCCCCTCCGGTACGTGCGAGCATTTCGCGCACCAGCGACGAATCCCAGGCGCGCGCCATCAATTCGGATTTCGCGATCGGCGGCGTTGGTGCAGCCTTGATGATTGCGATGAAATCGTCAATGTTGGCCAGCGCCACTGCCAGACCTTCCAGCACGTGGCCGCGCTCGCGCGCCTTGCGCAATTCGAACACGGTGCGGCGCGTGACTACTTCCCGGCGATGCGACAGGAAACATTCCAGCATCTGCTTCAGGTTCAGCAACTTCGGCTGACCGTCGACCAGCGCCACCATGTTCATGCCGAACGTGTCTTGCAGTTGCGTTTGCTTGTACAGGTTGTTGAGCACCACATCCGGCACTTCGCCGCGCTTCAGCTCAATCACGACACGCATGCCCGACTTATCGGATTCGTCGCGGATGTCGGAAATGCCGTCGAGCTTCTTGTCGCGCACCAGTTCGGCAATGCGCTCCAAAAGCGACTTCTTGTTGACCTGGTACGGCAGTTCGTCAACGATGATCGCGGTACGTCCGTCGCGGCCGAATTCCTCGAAATGCGTTTTCGCGCGCATCACCACGCGACCGCGGCCGGTGCGATAGCCGTCACGCACGCCAGACACACCATATATGATGCCGGCGGTTGGAAAGTCCGGCGCGGGAATGATCTCGATCAGCTCATCAACCGAGCATTCTGAGTTGCGCAGCACATGCAGCGCACCGTCGATCACTTCGGAGATGTTGTGCGGCGGGATGTTGGTCGCCATACCGACCGCGATACCTGACGAACCATTGATCAGCAGATTCGGAATACGCGTCGGCAGAACAGACGGCTCCTTTTCCTTGCCGTCGTAGTTCGGCACGAAGTCGACTGTCTCCTTCTCGATGTCCGCGAGAAGCTCGCTTGCAATCTTGTCCAGTCGGCACTCTGTATAACGCATCGCCGCTGCATTGTCGCCGTCGATCGAACCGAAGTTACCCTGACCATCGACCAGCGTATAGCGCAGCGAAAAATCCTGTGCCATGCGTACCAGCGTGTCGTAAATTGCCTGGTCGCCGTGCGGGTGGTATTTACCCATGACTTCGCCGACGACGCGCGCGCATTTCACATACGGCCGGTTCCACACGTTATTGGTTTCGTGCATTGCGTATAACACTCGGCGATGCACTGGCTTCAAGCCATCGCGCACATCCGGCAGCGCACGTCCCACGATCACGCTCATCGCGTAATCGAGGTAGCTCTTGCGCATCTCTTCTTCGAGGGAAATCGGGATTGTCTCTTTGGCGAATTGATCCATTGGCGAGTCGGCTTATCTGAGCTGAACGGCTGTTTGTAACGGCATCCACGTCTGCATGTGAATGCCAGATGCTAAACGTTGGATTCTAGCATGCCGATCAAGGCCTTACGGCTTTGCATGGATCACCCTTCTGCCCATCACAGACACAGCCGCACGTTCCCAAAAAAATATTCAAATCCCCCTTTACAAGAGGCACAATACCAATCTCACAAAACATCCGATAGCGGAAAAACCATGATCAAAAAACTCGCACTCGGCCTCCTTGGCGCTTGCGCAACAAGCGCGCTTGCGCAAACAGTCTCCGATATCCAAGCCAATCCAACCCAGAGTGCCTACCTGCAGAACAGCCGCGGCATAGTCGCGCGCAACCCTTTTGGCTTGTGCTGGCGCAGCGGTTACTGGACTTCCGTGGATGCTGTCGTGGGTTGCGACGGCGAACTCGTACCGCCTGTTGTCAAACCGACTGCCCCCGCAATTGCCCCTCCCGCCGCCGCAGCACCAATAGCGCCCGCCACGCCCAAGCGTTGTGATTTTGCAATCACGTTCAGTAGTGACGAAACCTTTGCCTTCGACAAAACGAGATTGAGCAATGCAGCAGAAAAACGCATTAACGATGAAGTGCTGACGAAACTCGCAAGTTGCGCAAAGGTCGATATGATCCTCGTCACCGGACATACCGACCGGCTCGGCTCGCAGCAATACAACCAGAAACTGTCGGAAAAACGCGCGGAAGCAGTGGCCGCTTATTT
>DASVLY010000052.1:0-3498 GCA_036384635.1 Noviherbaspirillum sp.
GGCTGGTAAAACTGGCGCGGTGACAGATTGACCGCCATGCGCAATTCCGGATGGCCGGCATCCCGCCATTCCTTGAGCTGGCGGCACGCTTCGCGCAGTACCCACTCGCCAATGGGCAGGATCAGGCCGGTCTCTTCAGCGATGGAAATGAAGCTGCCGCAGGAAATCGGTTCTTGTCCCGGCTGCCGCCAGCGCAACAGGGCTTCGCATGAAAAGATGGCGCCGTTGGCCATGTTCACCTGAGGCTGATAGTGCAGCGCGAATTCGTTCTTTGCCAATGCTTGCCGCAATTTTTTTTCCAGCACCAACCGCTGCTGCGCCGCCTTGTTGAGCGCTTGCGTGAAAAACTGGTAGTTGCCCCGTCCGCGTTCCTTGGCATGATTCATCGCTGTGTCGGCCGCACGCATCAAGGTGTCCACATCGGCACCATCGTTTGGATAAAGGCTGACGCCGATGCTGGCGCTGGCATGCAATTCGTTTCCTTCCACCAGGAACGGCTGGTCCAGGACATCCAGTATCTTTTGCGCGACGAGGGCGGCATCGCCAACGCCTGCCAGCAAGGGAAGGCATAATACGAACTCATCCCCACCCAGTCGGGCTACGCTGTCTCCCTCGCGCAAGCATTCACGCAAGCGCGATGCCACCATTTTCAGGAGGCGATCGCCGATCTTGTGACCAAGCGAATCGTTGATGTGCTTGAAATAATCCAGGTCAATGAAGAGAACCGCTACCTGTGTGCGATTGCGGTGGGCATAAGCGATTGCCTGCCGGATGCGGTCCTGCAGCAGTTCGCGGTTGGCTAGTCCCGTCAGCGTATCGTAGTGCGCCATGTAGCGGATTTGCTCTTCGGCTTGCTTGCGTTCCGCGATTTCCGCATGCAAAGCCTTGATCGTGTTCGCCAGCTCCGCCGTGCGCTCGACGACACGCTGTTCCAGTTGATCGTTTGCCTGCCGTAACGCTTGCTCAGCCTGGCTGCGTTCGATGGCGTATCGGATCGAGCGGACCAGCAGCGGGGTGTCCACCTGCCCCTTGACCAGATAATCCTGAGCACCGGACTGCACGGCATGGACGGCAATATTCTCATCGCTCAACCCGCTCAATACGACCAGCGTCGGCACTGCCGGCACGTTCTTTCGCAATATTTTCAGGGTGTCCAACCCTTTGCTTTCAGGCAAACCCAAATCGAGCAACAAAACATCCGTTGGCGTGTTTTGCAGATGCGCAATCCCGTCGGTCAGGTTGTCGACCCATGTCAGTTCAAATTTCAATCCCTGCGCCTGGGCCAGCATGAGTTCGATCAGACGCGCGTCGCCGGGATTATCTTCGACTAACAAGAGCCTGATGCCGGTATTGTTCATCGCGTTATTCTGGAAGAAGCGTCACACTGATGTAAAAGAATTCCCCAATAGATCGCTCAATTCTAATCATTGTAGGAAATCATCCGCTCCGGCGATATGACAGTTTTCACGCTGGCTGTTTGCTCACAAATACATCAATCACTGTTCAGCAGCAGCTAAAACCAGTGTTCGATCTGTATGCCAGCCGATACGCCATGCGTATTACCGCCGAACACGCCGCTCTCCGACAAAGAGCTGCCAGGTGCTGCGGCAATCTGCGCTGCACGATTCCATGTGGCATACGTAACAAATGTGCGCAACTCAGGCCTGCTCATGAAATCTTTTCCTGATGAAAGGGTAGGTGCAAAAGTAATCTTTGTCAGTTGCTGGATCGGACCGCCATCGGCTGGACTGATGCGATCATGTCCGACATCCAGCTGCAGTTTGAAATGTTCATGCAACGCATAGACCGGCCTCACCCCGAATGAAGTCCAAGTCTGGATGCCGACGGGAGTTTTATCTCGCTGCACGACAAAGTTGGCCGATCCAGTGAATGCCGGCGTCACTCGCCAGATGAGTTGCTCGATGACGCGCGTACGGGTGAATTCGGAGCCGAGCGTGATATTGCCGGTGCCACCGATCTTTATGCCGGGTCCGACGCCGTATTGCAGCGCCAGAGTATTGGCACCGCCCAGGAACTTATCCTGCTTGTGCGTTGCCGACAGCGCCCAGCCGTTATGGCCATTGGAGACATCAGCGCGAATGAAGGTTGCGTCGAATTTGAGCGAGCCGTTCGTGTTCACCGGAATATCTTGATAGATGAGGGTGTGACGGTTAGCCGATTGTGGTCTGTCGACATCGTTGCGGAACAGGCTATAACTGAATTTTCCCGGCCCGATGAAAATGCCGTCAATGCCGCCTCCGGTGCCATCCATGACGATATATTTGAAGTCGAGCACCTGCACATCCGGGCGGTTGTAATAGCGCCGCCCTCCCCAAATCGTTGCACCTTTCAGGAACGGAATGTGTTTCGCTTCGACGAAGGCTTGCGGCATTCGCAGCGTACTGTCCCTGATCGAGGGACTCGTGGCATGATAAACCCCCGCCATTACCGTGCCGACGAAGCTGGTGCCTCCGGATAACCTGGCGAACTCTCTGGTGTAAGCGAATTCTCCTGTCAGATCGCATTCATTGCCCAACCGGTATTTGGGAACGCCCTTCAGACCGAAACAGGCTTGTGATCTGCGGCTTGAGTCTTCGCCCTCGTTCAATCCGCCTCCCAGTCGGAAGTAGCCGTGGAATTTGCCTTCTGCATCGCTAGCATAAGCACTGCCGGCAGGCGATCCCATCACAACCACAGTTGACAGCAAGAATTTTCCAACATAAAAAATTTTCCTGATGATATCCATTCCGCCTTGCCTGTTTGCACTGGAATTGCATGCTCCAGATTGCATCCCCCCCCCTTGTCAAGAGCGACATATCAGGAAAAAGACTTTGAATTCCAGATAGAGTTCCTCCATCCATGGTGCAATGGTGATGTCAGGCAAGCACGCGCGGAGAAAAATTTTCGTGATGGCGCTCTTCCCTCTTCACACTCCTCCACGAATGCGACAATAGTCGCCAGAGGCCGGGTAACGAGACAATGGAGCGTGGAGTTTTTGTTGTTCCTCAAGCGCCGAACGCGAATTCTCAGAACCGCGTGCCATTGCAAGGGGGAAGCGTCACGATGGTGAGCCAGAAGTCCTCGATAGTCCGCACAATCTTGTTGAATTGTGCAAAATCCACCGGCTTGGTGATATAGCAGTTTGCATGCAGTCTGTACGCGCGCAGCACGTCCTCTTCGGCCTGCGAGGTGGTCAGGATCACCACTGGTATCGTTTTCAAGCAATTATCCTGCTTGATCTCTTCCAGCACTTCCCGTCCGTTCTTCTTCGGCAAATTCAGGTCCAGCAAAATCAGATCGGGATGCGGCGCCATCTCATACTCGCCGCGCCGATACAGAAAATCGAGCGCGGCCACACCGTCTTCCACCACATGCAGTGTGTTCGACACCTTGGCATCCTTCAGCGCTTCCCTGGTCAGACGCACATCGCCCGGATTGTCTTCCACCATCAAGACCTCGATCGGACGAGCAATCAACAGGTCACTCATAAGCCGTCAC
>DASVLY010000053.1:0-5367 GCA_036384635.1 Noviherbaspirillum sp.
GAACCCGCAAATCGAGCTGCGACAAGCCACAAGTGGTATATGTGGCAACGAAAATGCGCATAAAGAAGCGCGTCTTTCTGCACCAGGCAAGGCGCAAAAAACCATCGCTTTTATTTGCCCTTCCAGTTGCTATGTGATCCACTGGCAGGCCTGCCGTATCCAGGCGTGAGGAGTCTACGCTGTGGCAGCATCGCGGTGTATGCGCTGGCGCGGAATGTTCGCGCGTATTGGAAGTCGAAGCTATATCGTCTCCATGCATCCCCATGGTGATGCGTGATAGCGGGGCCAAGCAATTTCCGGCAAGCCATTGCGAAATGGCAGAGGGGGCCTGTATTCCAGGCTGATAGTGAAATTTATTTCGAGTAAAAAGTTAATCCATGTCGCACGTATTGATTGTCGATGACGATGCCAACACCAGAGAAGCGCTGATGGAAATTACCGCTGCCGAAGGTTTTAGCACGGCAGTAGCGGGGAGTATTCGCGATGCGCAAGCGCAGATCATGCGGCAGCGGCCCGATGTGGTACTGATCGACCTGAAGCTGCCCGATGGCAGCGGCATGGATTTGTTCAACGATATCGAGTCGCGCGCCACTACCGAAATCGTGCTGATCACCGGCCATGCCAGCGTGGAGACTGCGGTCGAGGCGTTGCGGTTGGGCGCAGCCGATTATCTGACCAAGCCGATCAACTTCCGCCGCCTGAAGGCGCTGTTGTCGCGTATTCCGCGCACTGTCGATCTGAAGGAGGAAATCGGCGTGCTGCGCAGCGAATTGCGCCGGCTCGGTCATTTCGGGCAAATGCTGGGCGCTGCGCCCGCAATGCAGAAACTGTACAACCATATTGCCCGCGTCGCGCCTACCGAGGCGACGGTGCTGTTGCTTGGCGAAAGCGGCACCGGCAAGGAACTGGCGGCGCAGACGATCCATGAACTGAGCCTGCGCCAGAAGCATCCGTTCCTGCCGGTAAACTGCGGTGCAATTTCGCCGCAGTTGATCGAAAGCGAAATTTTCGGCCATGAAAAGGGTAGCTTCACCGGCGCCGACCGCCAGCATAAGGGATATTTTGAACGCGCGAACGGCGGCACGCTGTTCCTTGATGAAATCACCGAAATGCCAGTCGAGCTGCAGGTGAAATTGCTGCGCGTGCTGGAAACCGGAACCTTCATGCGCATCGGCAGTAACCAGGAGATCGAGACCGATGTGCGGGTGATTGCGGCGAGCAACCGCGATCCGGAAACTGCGGTTGCCGAAGGCAAGCTGCGGCTCGATCTGTATCACAGGCTCAATGTTTTTCCTCTGCGCATACCGCCGTTGCGCGAACGCGGTTCCGACATCGAATTGCTGGCACAGCATTTCCTGGAAGAGCTTAACGCCGCGCATGGCACCAGCAAGGTGCTTTCGCCGGACGGACTGGCCTGTCTCGCCAATTACCATTGGCCGGGCAATGTGCGCGAGCTGCGCAATTACATGCAGCGCGCGTTCATTCTGTCGGACCATACGCTCGATGCGAGTGCATTGGCGCCGGTTATTACCACGCAATCTCCCGTGGGAATGACGCTGGCGATTCCGGTCGGGACTTCATTGGCCGATGTCGACCGCAAGCTGATTTACGCGACACTGGATTTGTGCGGCGGGGTGAAGAAGCGGGCGGCGGATATCCTGGGCATCAGCCTGAAGACGCTGTATAACCGACTGGAGGAATACGGGCCTTACGAGGGCGTGCATAAGGGGGATGCGCCGGTGCAGCCTGGAGGAAATTCCTATCATTAGTAGGAATGCGAAAATGGTTCGCTAACACCTTCGCCCTGACTACTTCACCGCGTCACCATCGCATCGATCACCACGATCAGTTCCTCTGCTGCGACCGGCTTGGTTATATGCATCTGGAAGCCTGCGGTCAGCGCACGTATCCGGTCTTCGCGTTGCGCGAATGCAGTCAGCGCCAGCGCGGGCAGGCGTTGCAACGGCGCGTTTTCGCCATCCGGTTTCCACGCTCTTAACTTGCGCAACACCGCGTAGCCATCTTCGCCAGGCATCGCGATGTCGCATATGAGCACATCCGGCAGCATATTGTCCGCAAGGGTGGGCAGCCACGCCAATACCTGCATTGCCGATTCGGCGGCAAACACATTCGCTCCGGCAGCGCTGAGCAGCACGGTGAGCGATTCGCGCGCTTCGGCCTGGTCATCGATGAGCAGGATGTGCAAACCTTTGAGCGACGGCAGTGGCCCGGCGACGGCACTGCTGTCTTCCAATGTGGTGGTGTATTTGTCGGTGCGCACGCGCAGCGGGAAATGCACGATAAAGGTGGTGCCGCAGCCTTCGCCTTCGCTTTCGGCTTGCACACTGCCGCCATGCAGTTCGATCAGATGGCGCACCAGGAACAGGCCCAGACCCAACCCGCTGTGGCCGCGCGTGCTGGATGTGTCTTCCTGACTGAAGCGGTCGAACAACTGCGGCAGAAATTCGGGCGAGATGCCTATGCCGTCATCGCGCACCGTCACGCAGATATTGTGGTCGGTATGGCTGGCGGTGAGCCAGACATGGCCGTTTTTCTGCGTGAACTTGATCGCGTTCGACAGCAGGTTCCAGAAAATTTGCTGCACACGGTCGGAATCGCCTTCGATCTGCTCGCTGGTGATGCGGTAGGTGCAGATGAGGTCGATGGATTGGGCCGCCGCCATGGGCTGCACGCTTTCCACTGCCGCCTGCAGCAACGGCAAAAGCGCAAGCGGTTGCTTCACCAGGCGCAGCTTGCCGCTCATCATGCGAGTGACATCGAGCAAGTCTTCAATCAGGCGCACCTGCTGCCCGACACCGGTCTTGATGCCCGCCAGCGCGCGCTGCGCAAGCGGCGCCGACGCTGCATCCTGCAGATAGTTTTCCAGCACATGCGCCCAGCTCTGGATGCTGTTCAGCGGCGCGCGCAGTTCGTGCGACACGATCGCGAGAAATTCGTCGCGCGCGCGCGCGGCGGTTTCGGCCTGGATGCGCGCACTGCGTTCGCGCAGCAGCAGCTCGTCGCATTCTATTTCCACGCGCGCGCGTTCGGTAATGTCGATCACGGTGGAAGAAAATCCACGGACGATGCCGCTTTCTGCCATATCCGGCGTATAGGTGACCAGTACGTGACGCTGCTGGCCCATCCCATTCCGGAGGCCGATTTCATAATGGGTGCGTTCCCCGGCCAGTGCTGCCGCAATGTGCCGTCTGATGTCCCGATAGATCTGACTGAGCATTTCGCGCAGTGTGCGGCCGACGATTTCCGAGCGCGGCCGGCAGAACCACGTTTCATAGGCGGCATTGACGAAGCGGTAGCGTTCATCGGTATCGATATAGGCGATGAGCACCGGCACGGCGTCGGTGATGATGCGCAGGTATTCCTCCTGCATGGCGTGCAGCCGCAATTCATCCTGCTTTATGAGCAGGGGATGCGGTTCGGCACTATCGCGGGGTGAATTCTGATTGCCGGTGGCTGCCATGGTCGGGTTCGCTCCTATATGGTTTTTCTCTGAGTGCTGTGCAGGCAAAGATGAAAGGTTGGCACGTGGGGGTTGTCATTAGGTTGTGATGCTGAACCGAAATTCCTGAGAAAACAGGTGTAGCGATGCGTATCTTTGATCGGGAACAAAATACAGGCGGAATGATTGAACTGCCGTCAGCCGCCCTTCATGCGGAGCAGTCTGCCGCTTGTACTAGTGGTCCGTCACACTTTGGTTTCCGGTTTGAGCATGGGAAACGCTTCGTCTGCAAGGTTCCCTCCTCCTGCACGGGGGAGGGGAGGTGGGAGGTTGAGCTATCGGAGACATGAATCCGATCTTACCAATCCCAATCCCAACCTTCTCCCTTGCAGGGGGAAGGAGCTTTCAGAGCGCTGCATACACAGCACGCAAATGGAGCTGCCACGAACCATGGAATGGCGGAGGGCGTCTTTGCGCCTTATGCACTTCTGCTGCCCACCTTCCGCTGCTTGACCTCAATCTGAAGCTGCTCGATGAAATCGCCGAATTTATCTGCCACCGCAGGATGCTTGAGCGCGTACATCACCGAGGCTTCCAGGTAGCCGAACTTGCTGCCGCAATCGTAGCGGCGGCCCTTGAATTCATAGGCGAGCACGGGATGCGTGTTCAGCATCGCGGCAATCGCGTCGGTGAGCTGGATTTCTCCGCCGCTGCCGGGTTTGACGTTTTCCAGGAGACCGAATATTTCCGGCGTAAAAATATAACGGCCGACTACGCCGAGGGTGGATGGGGCGTTTTCCGGATGCGGCTTTTCCACGATGTCGGCGATGCGGTGGATGCGCACGCCCATCGACTGCACACGCACGATGCCGTACTGATCGGTCTGTTCCAGCGGCACATTCTGCACGCCGACTAACGAATTGCCGTGCTGCTCGTACAACTCGATCATCTGGGCCAGCACCGGCATGTCGGCGTCGATGAGGTCATCTGCCAGCACGACTGCGAACGGCTCGTCGCCCACCAGCGGCTGCGCGCACAGTACTGCATGGCCCAGACCGAGCATTTCGCTTTGCCGCACATAGGAATAGTGCAGATTGTCCGGTAACAGGCTCTGGATCTCCTGCAACAGTTTCACTTTGCCGTGCGAAGCCAGTTCCGCTTCGAGCTCGTATGCTTTATCGAAATGATCTTCAATGGTCCGCTTGTTGCGGCCGGTGACGAAAATCATTTCGGTAATTCCAGCAGCGGCGGCTTCTTCAACCGCATACTGGATAAGAGGCTTGTCCACGATCGGCAACATCTCTTTCGGCGAAGCCTTGGTGACAGGGAGAAAACGGGTTCCTAAACCGGCTACGGGAAACACTGCTTTACGAATCTTGGTCATGTGGGATTCTCTCTTCGGTCGATGGATAAATTCACTGTAAGCACGTAACGGTTACACGACATTGTGGTTTTTACATACTTGCCGCCGGATCGACATCTTTTGCACACTCTTGAACGACGGATGCGGAAGTCAATGCTTATCGCGGGAACACCGGCGTACAAATCGTCAAAAGCAGGAAGCATACCGATATGCGGCACACCTCTTGCGTAAGCGTGCCTTAATGCATATGCGCCTATGCGCTGAATCAGTGAAAGCATTTTTCCTTTACTTACCTGCCCGATGGAGAAAGCATGCCTTCTGCAATCATCGTCTTTTCTCACCTGCGCTGGAATTTCGTTTATCAACGGCCGCAGCATCTGCTGTCGCGCCTGGCGCGTCACCATCCGATCATCTTCATCGAGGAGCCCGAATACTGCGAGCGAGCTACATTTCATACGTATTCTCCGCAACAGAACGTTCTGGTTTGCCAGCCGCGCACACCGGTCAACATGCCCGGATTTCACGACGATCATCTGCCGCATCT
>DASVLY010000054.1:0-13697 GCA_036384635.1 Noviherbaspirillum sp.
ACCTTTTCGCTCAACCGCCAGTATTTGCGCAGAAGCTGAACCACGTTCAGGTCTATTCCCTGTGTCATGTGAATCCAGCTGGCGCCGGTCTTCTGCAGGCGCGGCAGACGCCTGGATTTGATGTTGACTTCCTGTACCGGCCATCCATGCGCGGCGTATGCTGCCAGTTCCGCATCGATATGCAGGTCATTCCGGAAGAACAGCCATTCCTCCACAAATCTGGACTGGATGCGCTCCAGTTCGTGTCCGACCGACTCCGGCACCGGGCAACGGATTTCATCCTTGGTCGGCGGATAATCGATGGTCCAGGGACCGTACACATCGTCCTGGATGCTGCGATACAGGCGTGGTGTGCGATTGTCGTAGAAGTTTTCGACCATGAAGAAGGCCGCAGAGAAATACAGGCCACGGGCTTCGATATGCCAGCCATAAATGTCGACGCCGGACTCAACGTAAAACAGTGCAAACACAGCCCCGAGTTTGCCCGGCGAATATGAAATGTAGAACCTGAGCTGCATGTATTCATGGCCTAATCAATCGGATCGCGAGCTTATCCGGGTAAGAACCTGTTCAGGGTCTAAATACTTATGAAAATAGACCGCTATCACATCGGCTGGTTCGCAGTGTCTGCATCGGCGATGCGTTGAAATCGAACGGTCAACTGGGGCCACTCCGCGAAATATTGAAGAGATTGCCAGAGTGAATGTCCTCGAACTAATTCGGGAGGCGCTAATCGAAAGGGGGCGGCGATTTTCCTTCGCCTGTCGCGTTCTGCTTTGATAAACCGCAGCCATGGTGCTGCCATATCCCGGCAAAATTATTTATGTTGGGATGTATATGTCAAATGTGGCGCGAGACAAATCCTTTTTAAATCCTTTTTACAAATATTTCAGAGAGTAAGTATGGACGTGCAAAAAGTAGCGTTGGTAACCGGTGGCATGGGCGGATTGGGGGAGTCGATCTGTCAGAAGCTGTTCACGTCGGGATACAGGGTAGTGACTACGTATTCTCCCAGCAATGATCACGCTGCCGCCTGGGTTGGCGCGCAAACGGAAGCAGGCTTCGATTTTTCAGCTTACATGGTCGATGTTTCCGATTACGCATCATGCGAGGCGGGCGTGATGAAAATTGTCGGCGACACCGGCCGTATCGATGTGCTGGTCAATAACGCTGGCATCACGCGCGATGCGACGCTGAAGAAAATGACGAAGGAAGACTGGCGCGCGGTAAGGGAAACGAATCTCGATAGCGTATTCAACGTGACAAAGCAGGTTTTGCACGGAATGCTTGAAAACCGATGGGGCCGCATCATCAATATTTCGTCCGTCAACGGCCAGAAAGGCGCGTTCGGGCAGGCCAACTATGCAGCCGCCAAGGCGGGCGTGCACGGCTTTACGAAGGCGCTGGCGTTGGAAGTGGCGAGCAAGGGTATTACGGTCAATACTGTTTCACCGGGCTATTTGCGCACCAAGATGGTTACCAAGGTGCCGAAGGAGATTCTGGAAACGAAAATCCTGCCCGAGATTCCTGTTGGCCGGCTGGGAGAACCTGCTGAAGTCGCCAGTCTGGTCGCTTATCTGTGCTCGGAAGAGGCAGGGTTTTTGACAGGTGCGAATATTGCCATCAACGGTGGTCAGCACATGTACTGAAGCACCGGATATGGACACCCCAAAGTTTTCTGTGGCAATGAACATCGCCGCCATGGACAGCGTTGTTTGAAACGGCGACTTCCAAACAGGAGAACGCTTGATCTGTCTCAAGTGGAGATGGAGACGAGTGAAAGACTGTACCGGATATGCAGAGAACATACAGAGTCAAAACCAGAATTAACCCGATGCTCAATTCCATACTCTTCTCATTTCTCTAGGAGAGACATCATGCAGAATGTACTCAATCCCATGGTTACTATGTACCAGACGCAACTGGAAGCATCACGCCGGTTTGCGGATGCCATTTTTTCCGGTACGGAAAAAATTGACCGCGTCGTCATTGGCGCAACTCATCGTGTATTCACCGAGCAGCTCAGGTTTGCGCAGGCGCTGTCGAGCATGCGCGATCCGCGCAGCATCGGCAGCACCTTGCAATCGAGTTTTTTTACGCGCCATCCAGACGACGCTGTAAATTATCAAAAGGAAATCATGCGGATTTTTGCCGAAGTGCAGAATGAACTCGGCCGCTCTCTTCAAGACTATGTCGAGCAGTTGGGAACGAATACCGCAACGAGCGCGGCAGCGCCTTTGGAAGCCGCGCATGAACAGGCAAATGACGCCGTATTCAATCCGATGACAAGCATGTTCTCGGTGTGGGAATCCGCTTTCAAGGAGGTCGCCGCACTTGCGAAAAAAAACATGATGGCGGCGCGGTCGGCGGTTGACGAGGCTGCAGGGAAAGCGGCGGAAGCCGTCGACACGTATGCAAACACAGCACCAGCCCCTATTCATGAAGCGGCGTCAGTAGCCGACACGACGGTCAGTTCAGCCAGTGCTGCTGCCAAAGCCGCAGTGCCTGTGATGGGAGAAGAAGGGGGCGCCGAAGAGAAGCGAGCCGCCGCCTCTCCTGCAACGACTGTAACCACTACCGGCGGCAAGCGTAATAAATAAGTTTTAAATAAGTTTTTAACTTTTTAGAGTTCAAAAATAAAGAGCCCGGACCTGCAAGTCCGGGCTCTTTTTTATTCCCCGCTACGCGGGGAATAATCAGGCTGTCGCCAATTGCCCCCAGTCGGTGTCCGGCTGTTCAGGCTGCTGAGGCACTTGTTTTGCTTTTTTCGAGGAAACCTGTTTCGCACGTGAGCTGGACGGCGGAAGACGGCGTAGTGTCTTGAGCGCTTCCGCATCTTTGATGCCAATGGAGCGCTGGTCGACGGTAATAAGCCCGATTTCATTGAACGCGGACAGCGTACGGCTTACCGTTTCCAGCGTCAGGCCGAGATAGCTGCCGATCTCATGGCGCGTCATGCGCAGGTTGAACAACTTGCTGGAATAACCCATCTCTGCATAGCGCTCGGACAAAGACACCAGGAAGCGTGCGACACGGGCTTCGGCGCTCAATGCACCCAACATGCTTACCATTGCCTGTTCGCGCACGAGCTCGCGGCTCATCACGCTGTAAATTGCATGTTCAAACTCGACATGGGCGCGGCCAAGGGCGGTTAGTTTCTTGAACGGGAGGAGAATCAGGTCGCAGTTGGATAGTGCAACGGCTTCGGAGGCGTAGCGTTTCGAATGGATGCCATCCACGCCGAACAAGTCACCTTTCATCGGAAAGCTGAGCACTTGCTCATTGCCGAATTCATCGATCAGGACGGTTTTCAGGAAGCCGGAATGAACGATGTACAGGGTGTCAAACGGTTGTCCGATCGTGTGGATACGCTGGCCGGTTTTGAACTGCACATGCTGGAACAGCAGTTCTTCGTCAGTGTGTACAGAGGCAGAGGAGATGCGCAAGATGTCGCACAGCTCTTTGAGGTTGGACCAAAGTTTGCCTTGGCGCTGCCAGCCGGCTTCGGCAGAAGAATGCGGGGCCGAAGAGGGGGCGTCAGTGCGGGTTTCGGACATTTGGGTGGATAACATGGTCATCTCCTGATTCAAAATTCGCAACAGATATTGCGCCGGCATGTTTTGCCAGCGCAGTCGTTTTTAGTTCTTCGTCACCTTGATCTTGGAAATGAGATCCCAAGCGCCTTTGGGGGCAGGAATCAGTGGTGAGTTGCTTGCCTGTCATACTTGGTTTAAGTGTGCTCAGTATCGCAACCGCAACAGGCAATTACTATCGGTGTGAGCTGAATTGCAATGTAGGAGAGATGAGATTGATGTAGGAATATGCCTACGTTGATGTTAAAAATCAGTCATTGCGCCAGTAAGTGCCGCAAAGCATACTGATTTTTGTGGCCGGCAAGGCAAGGGCGGGGGGGGAATAACGGCGGGAGGAGGCGCGAGGCCGTGTTAATTCTTCAGCGGTCCGAGCAAGCGGTGCTGCACTGCGTACTGCACCATTTCTGCCAGTGAGTTCATGTTCATTTTGGTCAGAATACGGGTCTTGTGGGTACTGACAGTCTTGGCGCTCAGATGCAGGAAATCGGCGATTTCGGTAATCGATTTTCCGCTGACCAGGAGGGTGAATACTTCGAATTCCCGGTTGGACAATTGTTTGTGGGGGAGGTCCTCGTTCGAGGGCATTACATCCATTGCCAACTGTTCGGCGACTTCAATACTGATATAGGGGCGTCCGGATGCGACTTTCCGGATTGCGCTGACCAGTTGCGTGCCAGCGCTTTCCTTCGTCAGGTAACCGCGCGCGCCAGCGCGTATCGCGCGTACCGCATATTGTTCCTCTTCATGCATCGTCAGGATCAGGATCGGCAGTTTCGGCACTTCATCCTTGATCTGGCGAATCAGTTCCACACCGCTACGTCCGGGCATCGACAAGTCCAGCATCAGCAGGTCGAATCCGCCTTTTCGCACATGCGCAAGCGCTTCAAAGCCATCGACTGCTTCGCCGACGACTTCGATATCGTCGGCGCCATCGAGAATGCGCTTTAATCCTTCGCGCATGATGGTGTGATCGTCGGCGATGACAATGCGAATCATAGATGTGTTATCGGAGAATACGAATGTGGGTTGGAAGAAAAAATCGGTTCTACAGGGATGGACGCATGGACCAATACGCCATGAGGCTTTACGTTGCCAATGCTGATTGTACCTCCAAGAGCAAAGATCCTTTCCTGCATGGTAATCAGACCATAACAGCCGGGTTTGCTTTCGCTGCCGCTGTCCATCCCGCCGCCATCATCTTGAATCATAACATCGAGCTGGTTGTCAGTATGTAAAAAAGCGATTCTCGCATGATCTGCCCCGGAATGTTTTTCGATATTGGCCAGTCCTTCCTCGATCACTCTGAAAATCGCCGATTCGATCGGATCACCCAGTTGGACCGCCAAGCCGTTGCTTTCGACGCTGCACAAAATAGAGGTCTTTTTCTGAAAATTTTCCGCCATCCACTCTACGGCGGGCAGCAGGCCGAAATCATCAAGCAGGGGAGGACGCAGCGCCGACGCCATGCTTTTGGTCATCGTAATCACGTTGTCGAGCAAGCCCTGCATCTGTGCAACCCTGGCCGGAACGCCTTCGTCGGTATCCGGCAAGCTGTTCTCCAGCCAATCCAGGTCCAGTTTCAGTACGCTTAAGCGCTGGCCGATGTCGTCATACAACTTTTTAGAAAAACGTCTCTTTTCGACTTCATTCGCCTGTTGCGAAGATGCGGCCCATTTTCGCAATTCCGAAGGGCGCAGCGCGCGGCGTTTCGCGTCGATCGCACGGCGATCGGCTGCCGAGCTGTGTACGATCAGTGTCAGGAACCGTTCTCCATGCACATCGATACGCGAAATGCTGGCGTTCAGCGATAGTTGCTCTCCGCTGGCATGAACCCCTTTAAGTCCCAGTTTAATCCGCTTGCAATTGACTCTGCTCGCTGCCAGCCGGTCGATACGGTGGCGCTGCTCTCCCACGCGCGGCGGCAACAGGATATCGATGGGTTTTTCCAGAAGGTATTTTGCCGGGTAACCGAACATGCGCTCGACCTTATGATTGACGAGAACGATCTGGCATGCTGCATCGACAATGATGACCCCGTCCATCGCGGACTCGATAACGGAAAGCAGGGATGGACCGACTTTGCTGGCAGGGAATCGGGACAGGGTGGCGATGAAATCAGACAGCTTGCCAGAACTGTGTTCCAAATGAGCGGCCATCACATTTCTCTAGGGCTGAGTCTGTTGTCGGCAATTTTGCACTGCAAACGGAAATGGCGCGCCGCTTTGTGTGCGGGATGACGCAGCCATTGCAAATACATATCGGTCTTGCTGACGGGCGCCGATGTGTATCAGCCTATGACCATGGAAAAACCAAATTAACAGATCAAAAGCGATATGAATTGAGAATTCACAATTGGCTCTTGGGCGGATTCCTGAGGCCGCTCTCATTCTCCCAGCAGTCTTGTCTCGGTATTGCGGAGATGTTCAACGGCAGGACAATCCGTATCATGGTGCCCGCGCCTTCATTGCTTTCGATTTGCATTTTGCCGTTCAGCGCAATTACACGCTCGCGCATGCCGATCAAGCCGAAAGATCCGGTCTTGTGCATCTTTTCCATCGACATACCGGTGCCGTCGTCGCATATCGATACCAGCATATCCTCTGCACCATACTCGATCTTCACTTCGGCATGCTCTGCGTGCGCATGCTTGACGACGTTGTTGAGCGATTCCTGCACCATTCGATAAATGGCGGTCGCAATCCTCGTATCGAGTTCCGGTTCCTGATCGGGGAGCTGCAGACGGCATGAAATCCGGTACCGGCTTTCGATGTTGCGAATCATCGATTCGAGTGCCGTGTGCAAGCCGAGGTCTTCCAGAATCTTGGGCGGCAGGTCGGCGATGATACGGCGTACCGACGTTACCATCGTATCGACCAGCTGATTGATGCTGCTCAGATATTTGACCGCTTGTGCATCGCCCTGCGGCAGGCATTGGCGCAAGGTCGACAAGTCCATTTTCATTGCCGCAAGCAATTGCCCGAAGTCATCATGCATTTCGTGCGCGAGCCGCTTTTGTTCTTCGATTCTTACTGCGTCCAGGGCACCGATCAGTTCCTGCAGTTCCGAATGCGAACGCTCCAGTTCCAACTGCGCCAGTTTGCGTTCGGTGATGTCCAGCGCCGCGCCTTGCAGGAACAAGGGCTTCCCGCCTTCGTCGGTCATGATCTGCGCTTCGTCGTGGAACCAATGCAAGCTGCCATCGCGCCCGAAAATCCGATAATCGATATTGAATGTGCCATTGTCTTCAATGGCCTTGGTGATCGCCTGGAGCACTTTGGCGCGGTCTTCCGGGTGCACTTGCCGAATCCGCAGTTGCGGGTCGTTGCACCATTGTTCCGGCGTAAACCCCAGCAGCGCTTCTATCTTCGGGCTGACATAAATAGGACAGTCGTCCTTGTCCAGACTCACGATATAAGGCATGCCCGGAAGCTGCTCGACAAACGATTGAAAGCGGACGGCTGCTTCCATGCGCTGGATTTCCGCGTGTCTGCGTCCGGCAATTTTTTTTCGACGCTCGTTCATCTTGCGTACGACGCCATGAAAGGGGTTTTCATGTTTTGCGTCGACGCTGCTTTTTCGCTCTGACATAGGGAAATGGTGCGATTCCAGGACCTGTCATCAATCAGTTTGGGAGTGCAAACGGGCCGTATGCGTTGCAGGTCCAGCCACAACGACTCGTTGTGGCGGTGTTGCGGCAAGGAACCGCAAAACCGGCATGTGACACATACGGCCCATTCCCTCCGGGTTCATTCCAAAACGCGCTACTCGTACACGCGTTTTGGAATGAACGCCTCTCCCTAACTGATTGATGACAGGCCCTAGAGAGTGTTATGAACCCATTTCATCAAATGGAGTCGACCAGCGATACCGGCTTGCTCAATTCGGCGCCGCACGTCAGCTTTGCATCCAGAGGAATCGAGATATAAATCGTGGCGCCCGCATGATCGGCACTCTCTATCCTGATTTTTCCGTTCAACGAAGCAACACGCTCGCGCATCCCGATCAATCCGAACGATCCCGCTTTGTGCAAATCTGCTGCGGAAAACCCTTTCCCGTTGTCAGCGATGCTGAGCATGGCATGCTTTTCGGTGAGGATCACGCGGATATCCACTTCGGTCGCGCACGCATGCTTGGCGACGTTGTTCAACGACTCCTGAATCATCCGATAGACAGATGCGGCAGTCTTCTGTTCGAAAGCCGGTGCGACTTCGTCGGGCAGATGCACACGGCATTTGATCTGATACCGTTTCTCGAAGTTCTTCCCGAGGAGAACCAAGGCATCGAACAGACCGGCATCATCCAGAATCTTGGGCGGAAGGTCGGAAATGATGCGGCGTACCGATGTCACCATGGCATTCACCAGATCGTTGATGTTGTCCAGCAGCTTCAATAGTTTCGCATCCTTCGCGTCATTGCGCGGCAGATGTTGCGCAAGCACGGACAAGTCCATTTTCATTGCAGTCAGCAATTGGCCGAGGTCATCATGCATTTCCTGCGCCAGGCGTTTTTGTTCTTCTTCCCTGAGCGCGTCCAAGGTGTTGATCAGTTTTTTCAGCTCTTTGTGCGAACACTCCAGCTCTTCTTGCGCTTGCTTGCGATCGGTAATGTCGAGTATGACACCCTGCAGGAACAAAGGCTTGCCGTTCGCATCGGTCACCACCCGCGCCTCGTCGTGAAACCAGCGCACCGAGCCGTTGTTGCAGGTTATCCGGTAATCAATGCTGAACGGTTTTTGCGTAGACAAGGTAGAAGCGATCGCGTTCAGCACGTCGGCCCGGTCGAGTTCATGCAGTTGCCGTATTCGCAATTCAGGATCGTTGCACCATTGTTCCGGTGTAAAGCCGAGCAGATTTTCCACCTTGGGACTCACATACAGGTGGCTGCCTTTGCTGTCGAGCTTGCCGATGTAAGGCATGCCGCCCAACTGTTCGACAAAAGCCTGAAACCGGGCCGCAGATGCAAGTCTCTCGCTTTCCACAAGTTCGCTCTCGCGGCGGATACTGTTCCGTGTGGCCGTATGCATGATGCCGAACAGGGACAAAGCGAGAAACAATCCGCCGCAGAGGATATAGAGGTCGGCGCGGATAGTATCTGTCAGGGAGGGCGATATGCTCTCGAATTCGACGGCCCACGGCTGTTCATGGAAGGTGATGATTGCGGTTTTGCGGAATTTGATGTCGTCTGACGATGTATTCGGGCTGCTGTCGTGTACCAGTGACCGCGGGCTGGCTCCCTTTCCCTCGAAAACCTTGAACCTGAGCTGCTGGTTGGTCTGTGGTAATGCCGCATTCATGAAACTGGCGACTGCAATGCGCGCATGGACGTAGCCAAGCAGTTTCCGGGAGGCAGACCAGACCGGACTGTACATCAGAAGCGCGGCTTGCCTGAGACCGCCGGTATCGATCTGTACCTGATAATTCGTTGCAGGGAGGTGTTCTGTCGCAAGCTCCCGGGGAAGATTCGCTGTGGCCGTTCCCGGGAGAATGAACGCGATACATACCTTCGCTTTGCAATTCCGAGGATCGGAATCTGTTGCTGCGGCGGTGCGTATGCCGCCATGAATGCCGCTAGTTTCGGTAAAACCGATTTCCTGAATTCCAGGGAAGTTTTTTCCCAGATCCAGGGAGGAAACATAGCGCTGCCATGCGGCGTGCGAAAACGATGCGTTTGCAAAAAGCGCGGCAACCTGATGCAACATTCGTTCATGAGAAGCGAGTGCATTCCGGATGTGGACGACAGTATGCGCGGCTTCCAGCTCAAAGCGCGCCTGATGGTCCTGCTGCCGGCTTTGCGACAGGCCAAACCATGCAAGGATGGTCGCAATTATGCAAAGCGCCAGCACCAGCCACGCAGCAAAAGGTTCTGACAATGTAAAGGGGGAGGGGGCACGGGGAGGTGCTGCCTGACTCATCCGGTACCCTCCAATATTATTTATTCGATGACAACGTGCTTGTTGGTTTTGTGGTTACTCACACAGTACAGCAAGAATGATAAATCATATTTATGTTGCACTGCATCGAATGAATGTTATTGAAAAGAGTACAGCATCGCAACTGTTAGTTTATGCAGTGTTTTTTACTATTGGTTAATTATGAGTGCCGCAGTTGAAGCAAGGCAAGCGGTTGAGAAGCCAGGCAGAGTAAGACCCTGAAATAGTTCATAACAGGCCGTTCCCCATGCAGGCGGGGAGGGGGACGCGATCCGGACGAACGGGCGCAAACGCCCGCCGGCGGACAATGGTCAAGCTGCAGCCTTCTCTTCCGCCGGTGCGGATGTGCGAATCAGATGATCAAACGCACCAAGCGCAGCCTTCGAACCCTCACCCATGGCGATGATGATCTGCTTGTAGGGCACGGTTGTGACATCGCCCGCGGCAAATACTCCCGGCACGGAAGTCTGGCCCCGTGTATCGACTTCGATTTCGCCGCGGTTGCTGAGGGTGACGGTGCCTTTGAGCCAATCGGTGTTCGGCAACAGACCGATTTGCACGAAGATGCCTTCGAGTTCGATGTTGCGCGCTTCGCCGCTGTGACGGTCGATATAGCGCAAGCCGTTGACCTTGTTGCCGTCGCCGGTCACTTCCGTGGTTTGTGCCTGAGTAATCACGGTGATGTTGGGCAGGCTGTGGAGCTTGCGCTGCAGAACTGCATCAGCGCGCAGCTTGCTGTCATATTCGAGCAGCGTGACATGCGCGACAATGCCAGCCAGGTCGATCGCCGCTTCCACGCCGGAGTTGCCGCCGCCGATCACAGCGACTCGCTTGCCCTTGAACAGCGGGCCATCGCAGTGCGGACAGTAAGCCACGCCGCGGTTGCGGTATTGCTGTTCGCCTGGCACATTCATTTCACGCCAGCGCGCGCCGGTAGCGACCACCACCGTCTTCGCTTGCAGGCTTGCGCCGCTGGCCAGCTTGATTTCAATGACCTCGCCCGGCACCAGGGCGGCGGCGCGCTGCAGATTCATCACATCGACGTCATAGGCCTTCACATGCTGTTCCAGCGCGGTGGCCAGTTTCGGCCCCTCGGTTTCCTTCACCGAGATGAAGTTTTCAATGCCGAGGGTGTCGAGCACCTGGCCGCCGAAGCGCTCCGCTACCACGCCGGTGCGAATACCCTTGCGCGCTGCATAAATGGCCGCCGACGCGCCAGCCGGGCCGCCGCCGACCACCAGCAGATCGAACACGTCTTTCTTCGCAAGCTTGCCGGCTTCGCGCTGCGCGGCGCCCGTATCGAGCTTGGCAAGGATTTCTTCCAAGCCCATGCGTCCCTGGCCGAAGGTCTGGCCATTCAGGAAGATAGTCGGCACCGCCATGATCTGCCGTGCGTTCACTTCGTTCTGGAACAGCGCGCCGTCGATCATGACGTGGCGGATGTTCGGATTGATCACCGCCATCAGGTTCAGCGCCTGGACCACGTCCGGGCAATTCTGGCAAGACAGCGAGATATAGGTTTCGAACAGGTATTCGCCTTGCAGATTGCGAATCTGTTCCAGCACGTGGTCATCCGCCTTCGGAGGATGGCCACCCACCTGCAGCAGAGCCAGCACCAGCGACGTGAATTCATGTCCCATGGGGATGCCGGCAAAACGGATGCTCATCTTGCCGCCGGCGCGATTCAACGCGAACGATGGCGTGCGTTCGCCATCGTCACGGCGCTCCGTGAGCGTGATATGGCCCGACAGTTGCGCGATGTCCTGCAGCAGCGCGAGCATTTCGCGGGACTTGTCGCCATCATCGAGCGACGCGACGATCTCGATGGGCTGCGTGACTTTTTCGAGGTAGGCTTTCAGTTGGGTCTTGAGGTTTGCGTCCAGCATGATATGGCTTCCTTCAAAAGGTGCGGATAACGTTTGTGTCGGCGTGCAGTGGCCCTGCCGGATCGGCCTGAGGCCGCCGGATCAAACAACAAGCTGATCGGGGAGGGATGCTGCAGAGTACGCGCGCGGCGAGCAACACCGCACGCGTCGGTTCAGAACTTAGATCTTGCCGACGAGGTCGAGCGACGGGGCCAGGGTTTCCGCGCCCGGGGTCCACTTGGCCGGGCAGACTTCGCCCGGATGCGATGCGACGTACTGGGCTGCCTGCACCTTGCGCAGCAGTTCCTTGGCGTCGCGGCCGATGCCGAGGTCATGGATTTCATACATCTTGATCTGGCCTTCCGGATTGATCACGAAGGTGCCGCGCAGCGCCAGGCCTTCTTCTTCGATCATCACGCCGAAGTTGCGGGTGATCTTGCCGGTCGGGTCGCCGACCATCGGGTAGCGGATCTTCTTGATGGTGTCCGACGTGTCGTGCCATGCCTTGTGGGTGAAGTGGGTGTCGGTCGACACGGCATAGATTTCCACGCCCAGCGACTTGAACGTGTCGTAATTGTCGGCCAGGTCACCCAGCTCGGTCGGGCAGACGAAGGTGAAGTCAGCCGGATAGAAGAAGACCACAGACCATTTTCCCTTCAGGTCGGCGTCCGAAACAGGGACAAAGTTGCCATTATGAAAAGCAGTGGCGTTGAAAGGTTTGACTTGCGTATTGATCAGAGACATAACTAACTCCAGCTTTGGTTGATGAAAAATCGCGATGTGCGACGATGTATGAAGCATAGCTCCAATCTATGGTTGCGTAAATTCGATAGTTCGAATCGATGTCATAGGCTGGGCCTATTGCTTTTCGCCACTATGTTGGTTGGCGCGGCGAAAAGCTTCAGGCGTGGTCGAAAGGCACTGCGGAGCAGCGCAAGGGTTTCTTCAGTACGGCCTCCGGGGAGGTGCATACGAATGCCTATTCAACTATCCTATCGCCTTTCTGTTCAAGAAGAAGGGCCATGGAGATTCAGCTAGGAGATGTCAGCCATACGATACAGCTTGCGATTGCGCCGGTTTTCCTGTTGACCGGCGTCGGGACGAAACTGGCGGTTCTTACCAGCCGGCTTGCCAGGATTATCGATCGTTCGCGGGTGCTGGAAGAGCGCCTTCATCCGGATGATTGCTCGGTTCACGCCGATGCATGGGCCGAACTCGAAACGTTGTATCGCAGGGCATATTTGATCAACCGCGCGATTACCCTCAGCACCTGTTGCGGACTGTTTGTATGCGTGGTGATCGCGACACTTTTCATCGGCGATGCACTGGACCTGAGGCTTGCACAGTTCATCGCCTTGCTGTTCGTGCTCGGCATGTTTTCGTTAATCGGCAGTTTCGTCTATCTGCTGCGCGAAATTTTTGTGGCGACCAGGACGCTGTCGATGCGTCGTGTGTCAAGACCGCAGAAATAACGCGTTCATGGGTGTTGGTAGTGGTCGAGGTTTTCCAGGCAATTGTCAATCGCTGCGCGCCATACCCGGGCCAGGCGTGCCAGAGGTACTGGTCCGGGTTCCTGTGCCTCGACCTTGATGGCACGCACGCCGGCTGCCGTCAGTCGCGGCAGCAGTTTCAGTGTGCTGGCATCCGGCAGCCTGTCAAAAGTGAAGCTGCTGTCATTGGCTGCATTTTCGCCGGTGGCGCAGCGAGCGACACACACCTCTCCGGTTCCCGACCACGCGCGCAAATTGCGCTTTGAGGAGGGGGGGCTGGCGGCTGCAACCTCGCTTCCTTCAATGATGGTACAGAATTTGCCAAAGCCGAGCACCTGGAGTTCAACGGATGTATTTTTCGAGATCCGGTCGATCTGGGCCAGAGACAATACGCGCGGCAGAACGGCGCGCGATATGCCACACTGTTTGCGGAAATAGTCGATTGCTTCGCCATCCAGCATGGAGTCCGGCACGCGGTAGTGCAAGCGCAGCTCCGGATGGTGCGCGGCGGCGTACAGCATCAAGGCCGGATCGGAAAGTTCGATCGCGCCGATGCCGCATTGCTCCGCCCGTTCGAGGATAGCGCGCGATTTTGCCCATCCCCCGGAAACATTCGCATCCAGGGACAGCAATACCTTGCAGTGTGCGTCTTGCGCATACCGGATTCCCCTGGCGATTGCGGCATTCTCGAAATTCAGTTCGTTGAGGCTGCTCATGCCGTCGTGTTCGCGATAGTCGAGATGAATCCAGTCGGCACCGCTGTCCACTGCTGCGCGCAGGGTGACCAGGCTGTCGGCCGGACATACCAATTCCATCGCCG
>DASVLY010000055.1:0-5536 GCA_036384635.1 Noviherbaspirillum sp.
AGCGATCCGCTGGCAGCCTACCAGTTGGGCGCACGCTATTCATTGCAAAATATCTCGCGCCATATCGAGAACTGCATCTCGAAATATGCGGACAAGAGCAAAATTCTTGTCTATTGCTTCCGAGGCGGAAAACGCAGCAAGGCATGGTTCGATGTGCTCGATACCATCGGCTACCGCGTCGAGAAACTCAAGGGCGGCTGGAAAGCGTATCGGCACTGGGTCAACGAACAGCTTGCAAGCGTTCCGGGCAATTATCGTTATATCGTGTTGTCGGGTCCGACCGGCTGCGGCAAGACCCGGCTGCTCACCGCACTGCATAACGCCGGCGCGCAAGTGCTCGACCTCGAAGGTGTTGCCGTTCATCGCGGTTCGATTATCGGTGCGGTACCAGGAAAGCAGCAGCCCAGCCAAAAACTGTTCGACAGCTATTTGCTGCAACGCTTGTCCGGACTCGATCCGGCACGTCCGGTTTGGGTGGAAGCCGAAAGCAAGAAAATCGGACAGGTACAGTTGCCGGATGCGCTGCTGGCCAGCATGCGACAGGGGAAGACGATCGCGGTGGAGGCGACGCTGCCTCAGCGAGTGCAATTGCTGCGCGAAAATTACGCGCATTTCGAGCAGGAGCCATCGACATTGATTGAGCGGCTGGTATTCCTGCGACCGTTGATCGGCGGCCAAGAGTTCGGCGCATGGGAAGAGCTGGCCGACCAGCGTCAGGTGCCGGAATTGTTAGAACGCTTGATATGCAACCATTACGACCCTGCCTACCGCCGCTCGATCAAACGCAATTATCCGGAGATCGATGCAGCTCCCAAAGTCATGCTTGACGATCTGTCTCCCGAAGTGCTGCTGCCTGTGGCAAAGCAAATGCGTGAGCAGTTCGAGTAGAGTGCGACACCGGATTTTTCTTTGTCACATCATCGTCGACGAATGCATTCCGTATTCTGCAGCAGATTCTAAAATGCAATATACCGGCAGCAAGCTTCTCGGGCGTGGTCCTTGGAATGCAATATACCGGTAGCGAATATTCGCGCACTTGCGGCCGTAGGAGGTTGATTCCACCGCAGTTGGGAGGCAAGAAGCCGGCCCATATTGCCGGCCGGCTTTGTTTTATCCGAAGAACCAATAGCAAACCGCAATTGACGCCAGCACACCGGCCGCATCGGCCAGCAATGCGCAACCGACCGCATGCCGCGCACGCTGGATGCCGACTGCGCCAAAGTACACTGCAAGCACATAGAAGGTTGTTTCGGTACTGCCTTGTACCGTCGCCGCAACCAGAGCCGGAAAGCTGTCGACTCCTTTGGTTTTCATCGTTTCGATCAGCATCGCACGTGCCGCACTGCCGGAGAACGGTTTGACAAGCGCGGTCGGCAACGCGTCGACGAAGCGGCTGTCCCAGCCTGCCATTTCCGCCAGATAGCGCAACCCGCTCAATAATGCATCGAGCGAGCCGGATGCGCGCAGCACGCCGACGGCGCACAGCATTGCAACCAGGTAAGGCAGCAGGTTCTTTGCAACCTCGAAGCCTTCTTTCGCACCTTCGACGAAACTTTCATAGAGCGGTATGCGGCGTAGCGCACCGAACAGCAGGAATATCATGATCAGGCAAAACAGCACCAGATTGCCGAGCAGGGAGGAAAACGCGGCCAGCGCGGCGGCGGACAAACTGGCCAGGCTTGCCATGAGCGTGCTCAATAACAACGCGATGCCCCCCAGCCAACAGAGCACGACTGAATCCCATAGCTTAAGTCTTTGCATCACTGCAACCGACAACAGGCCAACCAAACTCGATGCGCTGGTCGCGATCAGGATCGGAAGGAACACCATGGTCGGGTCGTGAGCACCTTGTTGCAGACGGTACATGAAAATCGACACCGGCAGCAGCGTGAGTGACGATGCATTGAGAACCAGGAACAGAATCTGTGCATTGCTGGCAGTCGCCGGCTTCGGGTTGAGCTCTTGCAGCGAACGCATCGCTTTCAAGCCGATTGGAGTTGCTGCGTTATCAAGGCCCAGCGCATTGGCAGTGAAGTTGAGGGTAATCAGACCAAGCGCCGGATGGCCGGGCGGCACTTCCGGCATCAGACGGCGGAACAGTGGAGCGAGCAGACGCGCCAGCACATCGACAATGCCGGCTTTCTCGGCGATGCGCAAAAAACCCAGCCATAGAGAGAGGGTGCCGAACAACAAAACCATTACTTCCACCGACAGCCGGGCCATCGTGAACAGGCTGTCGACCATTGCGGCAAACACGCCGGCATCGCCGCCGATCAGCCAGCGGCCGAAGGCGGAAAGCGCAGCGACCACAAAAAAAACCAGCCAAAGGCCGTTTAACATTGTTCATCCTTCGGGTTCATATTGACCTAATCGATATGCTGTTTATCTTTCAATCGTTTAATGATTCAAAACGGCAAAATTAAGTGTAATATTCGGGCCGCATCACATAAAAAATCCACTTGAGGATTGACGATGGAGACAGAGGCCCGCGCAGCTATTGTTTGCGCGGGCTTTTCTTCTTTTGGTTTGGCCTGCCGCGCAAGGCGGCCAGCGAGGTGCTATAAGCAAAGAGAATATGTGATATCACAACAATAAAGCAGACGAAATTGATTCAATGCAGTACTATACAACCTGTCTCCTCCAACTCTCCTTGAATTGGATTTACCCGCTACCGAAAGGCTAGCGGGTTTTTTTTGCCCTTTGTGTTTGTAAAAAGCAGGCTGTATCAAGGCGCTATCCATAGGCTACGCAACCCGACGAGCACGCCTCACACTGCTTCATCCACCGTGCTGTCCGCATTCGCCAAGTAACCACATCACTACGCTCCTCCAGTATTGCCCCTTCGCTGTAACAAAATGTCTGGCAGTCTGTCAGACGAAGCGTGGTCCCCAGTAACTCTTTTTTGGCTTGGGAAAGACCGAGCATTTCAACACAAAATGGCGACGTATGGTAATTCCTGTCAGTTGAGGGTTTGACCCATGGCAATGCTCTATTGGGATCGGGGTAAAAGGGTTAAAAATCATTGCTGGAATGATAGTATGGAGACATGTAATGAGGCATTGGTTGCTCAGTAGAATGTTAGGTTATGCTGCTGTGCAATAACAATTCATTCATAAAGGTATTCCATGGCTTCTGCGTCAACCCGAGACAGTCTCAGCACCTTGGTTCTGGCCGCAATCGGCATCGTTTACGGTGACATTGGGACCAGCCCGCTGTACACGATGAAGGAAGTTTTCTCCGCCCAGCACGGGCTTGCATTGAACCACACAAACCTGCTGGGTGCCGTTTCGTTGATTGTCTGGGGATTGATCATCATCGTTTCTCTGAAATACGTGTCGCTGATTTTAAGAGCGGACAACAGAGGAGAGGGCGGGATCATGGCGCTGATGGCGCTGGTGTTATCGTCGGTGACGCAAAAATCGCGATGGCATTATCCGATGCTCCTGGCAGGCTTGGCCGGAGGCGCATTGTTTTTCGGAGATGGCGTGATTACGCCGGCCATTTCAGTGTTGTCTGCAATCGAGGGCCTGGAAGTGGCGACGCCAGCGTTACGACCTTATGTTGTGCCGCTGACTGTGGGGGTGCTGGTGGCGTTGTACATGGCACAGCATCATGGCACCGCTGGCATTGGGAAATGGTTTGGTCCGATCGTGCTCGTCTGGTTTCTGACGCTGGCCACGATGGGGATCGTCAATATCGCGAAAAATCCTGAAATTCTCGCTGCAGTCAACCCGATCCATGGATTGCGCTTTTTTACAAGCAATGGCTGGGTTGCTTTTATCGCGCTGGGTGCAATCGTGCTCGCCTTTACCGGTGCCGAGGCGCTGTATGCTGACATGGGTCACTTCGGCAAACGACCAATCCGCATCGCCTGGTTCTCAGTTGTGTTTCCGGGGCTTGCTTTGAATTATTTGGGGCAGGGTGCATTGTTGCTGACAAATCCGGAAGCGGTGTCCAATCCGTTCTACATGCAACTTGGCGCATGGAGCATCTATCCCCTGGTTGTATTGGCGACGATGGCAACAGTCATTGCATCGCAAGCGACCATTTCCGGTACCTTCTCGATCACGCATCAGGCAATTTCACTCGGATTGCTGCCTCGCATGCGGGTACTGTATACGTCGTATAGCGAAATCGGCCAGATATATATTCCGTTCGTGAACTGGGTGCAACTGATAGTTGTGGTACTGGCAGTGATCGGCTTCGGTTCCTCGTCCGGATTGGCATCGGCATACGGCATCGCAGTGACTGTGACAATGCTGATCACCACTATTCTTACCTTCTTCGTAATCCGCTATCGATGGCACTACAATCTGCTGATTTGCATTGGCGCGACCGGTTTCTTCTTCCTGATCGATATGGCTTTCGTTTCAGCCAACGCATTGAAAATCATGCACGGCGGATGGTTCCCGATCCTGCTTGGCGCCGTCATGATGACGGTGATGTTGACCTGGAAAGATGGACGTTATCTGGTCTATGAAAACCTGAAAAAACACATGGTTCCACTGGAGGACTTTCTACAGTCCCTGTTTATCAGTCCTCCCGCACGTGTACCGGGTACCGCAATCTTCTTTCGTGCCGAAGGCGACGGCGTACCGCATGCGATGTTGCACAATCTGCTGCATAACAAGGTGCTGCATGAGCGTACGATCTTCCTGACGGTTTTTAACGCCGATATTCCGATCATCCCAGCTGCCGAACGGGTGAAGTTGGAGTCGCTCGGGCACGACTGCTACCAAGTAAATATTTACTATGGTTTCAAGGACGAGCGCGACATTCCGCAGGCGCTGCAACTATGCAAGAACTACGGGCTGGAAGTCGACATGATGAGCACCTCGTTCTTCATTGCACGTCAGAATGTTATTCCCTCCGTGAGTAGCGGCATGGCGCTGTGGCGCGAGGGGCTGTATGCAACGATGTCGCGCAATGCGCGAGATGCGGCGGATTACTACCGGGTTCCGAGTAACCGGGTGATTGAACTGGGGACGCAGGTGGAAATCTAGCGGCCTGCAAAAGCAGCAAAATAGCAAAAGACAGTATCTGTATTTATAAACAGCACTGTTTATTTGTACAGTTGTTATGGTACAGTAATGGCTCGTTCAACACTGTTTCCAAGGAGAACTGCCATGGCACATCTGAACCAAGTCTTCGGGGGACGTTTCGGCCTTGAATATGCGCCAACTTCGTTCCTGATGCGTCTGGGCAGGCGGGAAATTTTCGTCTGCCGCGATTTTCGCAAGCGTTATTACCGGGTCAATCCGGTGATCGATTGCAGCACAGGAATTGAGCCAGGACACCTGGAATTATTGCTGCTGCGCAGGTGGCTAGTCATCCTGTCGAAGGCGCGGTAATACCCTTCAAGCGCAGAACTGCAAGAAAGGTTGTTATTGTTAAAAAGAAATTGACTTTCAGCATTGCTTGCGAAGAACATGGAACTCCATAGATGAATATTTCAGGAGTTTTCATGAAAAATCGGTCGATTATTGGCATAGTCATCGGTTTTTGCATCGCTTGCGTATGCATGCCCGCTGCTGCA
>DASVLY010000056.1:0-4696 GCA_036384635.1 Noviherbaspirillum sp.
GAGGTGGCGACTTCCAGCGTGGAGCTGGCGGAGAAGGCGGGCAAGCTGCTGGACGAGATAGTGCCGAACATCAAGAAGACTTCGGACCTGGTGCAGGAGATCGCGGCGGCGTCCGAAGAGCAGTCGTCGGGGGTGGGGCAGATCAATGCGGCGGTGGGGCAGTTGAATCAGACGGCGCAGCAGAATGCATCGAGTTCGGAAGAGCTGGCGGCCACTGCCGAAGAGATGAGCGGGCAGGCTGAACAACTGCGGCAGTTGATGGCGTTGTTCAAGGCGCAGGCGAGGGAGCCGGGAAGAATGCCTGGCCGTCAGGCTGCTGCGGCACCGTATGCGCAGGCCGCCCGGTTTGCCGCCAAGCCGGTACGCCCTGTGGCGCTGGTGGAGCAGGCCGGGACGGATGAGAAGAACTTCACGAAATTCTAAGGAGGAGGCAAAGATGAATGCATTGGTTCAGGCGGGAAACAGGCAGGCAGGCGGCGCCATGGCGGCACAAGCCGCCGGCGATCACATGCAATACCTTACCTTCATGCTGGGCGGAGAAGCGTTCGCGATCGGCATTCTGGCGATCAAGGAAATCATCGAGTACGGCGGACTGACGACAGTGCCGATGATGCCGGAGTGCATACGCGGTGTGATCAACCTGCGCGGCGCCGTGGTGCCTGTGATGGATCTGGCGGCGCGTTTCGGCAGGCCGGCTACCACAGTGACCAAGCGCACCTGCATCGTGATTGTCGAGATCGAGGCGGCAGGGGAGCAGCAGGTGGTGGGCGTGATGGTCGATGCGGTCAATGCAGTGCTGGAGATCCCGGCGTCCGAGATCGAGCCGGCACCGAGTTTCGGCGCCAAGATACGCACCGATTTCATTAAAGGAATGGGCAAGGTCAACGGCAAGTTTGTCATTTTGCTGGATGTCGACAATGTGCTGTCGCCGGAAGAACTGGGCGCGCTTGCGGGCGGCGGCTTCCAGGCTCCCCTCCTTTCTGCGGATGCTGAAGTGAATGTGCAGTAATACCTAGCGCTCTGCGCGTGCGAAAAAAACAGAAGGGAGTGACCTGTGTTCAAGAACATGAAAATCGGTGTCCGTTTGAGCTTGTCGTCCGGTTTGGCGGGACTGCTGTTGATCGGAGTAATCGTTCTCCGTATTTCACGGCTTGCCTATATCAATGAGGGCACCGAAAGGATCGTCGGCAAGGATTGGGTCAAGGCCGAACTGGCAATGACAGTGGACACGTATGCGCGCGCCAATGCGAGGCGCACGATGGAATTATTCCTGGCCGACAGTAAGGAACGTGCGGAGGCCATCAAGGAGCGCATGGAATTTAACAAGAAGACCATCACGGAAGCGCTTGATAAGCTAGATACCTTGATTTATCTGCCTGAAGGAAAGGCGATGTTGCAAAAAATTCGGGACGCGCGGACTGCCTATGTGGTTTCGTTTACGAAGACCTTGCGCCTGCTTGAAGATGGCAAGCGGGACGAGGCGGTGAAGTTGTTGAATGCGGAAACCATGCCCCTGCTCGATGGGCTGCAGAAAAACGTCGGGGACCTGGTTAGTTTGCAAAAGAAGGTGGTCGAACACAGTGCGGTTGATGCCCGAAACACCTTCGAGGAGGCGCGCACCATGATGATCGTGCTGGGTGCGGCGGCGCTGGTGTTGTTGACATTTTCCTCATGGTGGATTACGCGAAGCATCACACGGCCGTTGAGCCTGGCAGTCAAAGCGGCGGAAGCCATCGCCGACGGCGACCTGACGGCGAAGATCGATTCGACGTCCAGGGACGAAACCGGACAATTGCTGCAGGCAATGCAAAACATGATCGCCAAGCTGTCGCAAGTGGTATCGGAGGTCAACAGTGGCGCCGAAGCACTGGCCGGCGCCTCCGAAGAAGTGAGCGCGACCGCGCAGTCGCTGTCGCAGGCATCGAGCGAACAGGCCGCCGGGGTGGAGGAAACCAGCGCCTCGATCGAACAAATGACCGCCTCGATTGCGCAAAACACCGAGAACGCCAAAGTCACCGATGCTATCGCAACCAAGTCCGCGCAGGAAGCCGCCGAAGGCGGCGAGGCGGTGAAGGCGACGGTGGCGGCGATGAACCAGATCGCCAAGAAAATCGGGATCATCGACGACATCGCCTACCAGACCAACCTGCTGGCATTGAATGCAGCCATCGAAGCCGCACGCGCAGGCGAACACGGCAAAGGGTTTGCAGTGGTGGCGGCCGAGGTGAGGAAGCTGGCCGAGCGCAGCCAGGTGGCAGCGCAAGAGATCGGGGAGGTGGCGACTTCCAGCGTGGAGCTGGCGGAGAAGGCGGGCAAGCTGCTGGACGAGATGGTGCCGAACATCAAGAGGACCTCGGACCTGGTGCAGGAAATCACGGCGGCGTCCGAAGAGCAGTCGGCGGGGGTGGGGCAGATCAATGCGGCGGTGGGCCAGTTGAATCAGACCACGCAGCAGAATGCATCGAGTTCGGAAGAGCTGGCGGCCACGGCCGAAGAGATGAGCGGTCAGGCCGAACAACTGCAGCAGACGATGTCGTTCTTCAAGACGGAGGGGGTGCGCAGTTCAGAGATGGTCCCGCGCAAGGAGAGGGCAATACTGGCGAAGGCACGCCTGACGAAACAGAATGGCTTGCGCAAAGCGGGCGACCGCATGTTACTGGTGGCGGATGCGCCGGACGAAGCGCACTTCACCAAATTTTGACAAAGGCACGCCGGCTGCATAGCCGGCATGCCTGCTGTGACGCTTAAAAATAAGAACGCCGCAATGAACACCCTTACCATCACCGACCAGGAATTCACCCAGTTTCAGCGCTTCATTTATGACGCTGCCGGCATCACCCTGTCCCCTGCGAAGAAGGCGCTGGTCAGCGGGCGGCTCGGCAAGCGCGTGCAGCAATACAAATTGAACAGTTACGGAGAATACTTCCGCCTGCTGGCAAGCGGAACCGCATCGGCCGAGGTGCAGACCGCGATCGACCTGTTGACGACCAACGAAACGTATTTTTTCCGGGAGCCGAAGCATTTCGAGCTGCTGCGCCAATACGCAATGCAAAAGCGCGGACAGTCGTTGCGGGTGTGGAGCGCTGCCAGCTCGACTGGCGAAGAGCCATATAGCATCGCGATGGTGTTGACCGACTGTATGGAGGGTGGAGCATGGGAGGTGATCGGCTCGGACATCAGCACCCGCGTGCTTGCGCGTGCGCGCACCGGACATTATCCGGATGAGCGCACCAAGCACATTCCACCGGCATATCTGAGGCGCTTTTGCCTGAAGGGCACCGGCGAGCAGCAAGGAACTGTCCTGGTCGAGCGCAGCCTGCGCGAGCGGGTGAAGTTCCTGCAGGTGAACCTGAACGCCGCGTTGCCGCAGATCGGGATGTTCGACGTGATCTTTTTGCGCAATGTCATGATCTACTTTAACGGCGACACCAAGCAGCAGGTGGTCGCTCGTGTGCTCTCTGTGTTGAAGCCAGGCGGGCTCTTTTTCATCGGGCATTCGGAAAGTCTGCACGGCGTTACCGATGCGGTGCAGCCGTTGATGCCGTCCGTCTACCGCAAAAATAAATAATGGACGGCGACGACGGAGTAATCGAAATCTTCCTGCAGCCCGGCGAATATTTCGTCGGCGATGCGGATTACCGCATCCGGACGCTGCTCGGTTCCTGCGTGTCGATCACCCTCTGGCATCCGCACTTGCGCATCGGTGCGATGTCGCATTTTCTGCTGGCCTCCCGTCCTGCCAGGGCAGTGCCCGATTTCGATGCCCGCTATGGCGAAGAGGCGATGTGGCTGATGGCGCGGGAACTGGAACGCGGCGGCGTCTTGCTTTCCGAATGCCAGGGCAAGATCTTCGGTGGTGGCGACATGTTTCCGCACCAGGTCAGAAGCAGCGGCATCCATGTTGGAAGAAGGAATGGGGAAACCGCGCGCGACTTGCTGTATTCGTACGGCGTGTCGCTCCTGTCCGAAAGCCTGTTCGGCATTGGGCACCGGCAAATCATCTTTGATATCGGCAGCGGCGATGTGTGGGCGCGCCAGGTACAGCCCGTCAACTTCCCGCAGAAGAAGGCTATGCCATGAATAGCATCAAAGTAATGGTGGTGGACGATTCGGCTGTCGTGCGCCAGGTGCTGACTTCCCTGTTGACGGCGGCCCCCGGCATCGAGGTCATGCATGCGGTTTCCGATCCGCTGTTGGCGATGGAACGCATGAAAATGCAGTGGCCGGACGTGATCGTGCTGGATGTGGAAATGCCGCGCATGGACGGGATCACGTTTCTGAAGAAAATCATGAGCGAGCGGCCCACGCCTGTCGTGATCTGTTCGACGCTGACGGAAAAGGGAGCGCAGACCACGATGGAAGCGATGGCTTCCGGCGCGGTGGCGGTCATCACCAAGCCTAAGCTCGGGCTGAAACAGTTTTTGCAAGATTCGTCGGATGAACTGATCACCGCAGTCAAGGCGGCCGCGCTCGCCAACGTCAGGCACTTGGCGCCAGGCCAGCAGGCGGTAGTGGCCGCCAAATACAGCGCGGACGTGATCCTGCCGCCGGCCGGAGACAGCGCCATGACGCAGACCACCGAGCGGGTGGTTGCGATCGGCACTTCCACCGGCGGCACGCAGGCGCTCGAAGTGGTGCTCACCGCGCTGCCCAGAGTATCGCCCGGCATCGTGATCGTGCAGCACATGCCGGAAAA
>DASVLY010000057.1:0-1946 GCA_036384635.1 Noviherbaspirillum sp.
CCAGCTTGCCGTCGGGATAGGTGTACGTGGTCAGCCGCAGGCGGCGCGTGGGATACAGAATGCTGAACGAGCGCATCGTCATGCCGCCGCGCAGCTCGTCAGCGGTCTGCCGCAAACTCAGCGGCTCACCCAGCGGCCCCAGGCTGCTTTTGAAATCAGCCACGGCCTGCGCATCGAAATAATCGTTCAAATTCGGCGCCAGCAGCGTGCGATCAATCTCGCCCTTTTGCAGACCAAGGTAGATATCCAGCGCCTGCCGCTCTTCGGGCTTCAGGCTTTTCGAGCCCAGCAGCGTGGACACAACAAGCCGCCCGATTTCTCCGGCGCCGCTGGCCATGTGATTGGTCAGCACCGTCACCGCAATGCCGTCGTCGGGCAGCACCACGTTGTCGGAGACAAATCCCGTCACCTCGCCCGAGTGCTCGATGACACGATGGCCGTTGCTCTCAAATGTCTCAATGCCCAGGCCGTAGTTGGTGCCCTTGCCGTCCTTCAGCTTCACCTCGGTGAACATCGTTTTGTAACTCTCGGGCGAAAGTATCGACTGGTCGATCATGCTGATGTTCCACAGCGCCAGATCGTGCGGCGTCATGGCCAGCTCGCCCGCGGCAAACATCCATCCCGATCCCTCTTTAGGCGCAAGACGCAGCGGCCCCAGCGCGGCGCGCACGTAGGGCGTGGCATCGGTCTGGGTCAACTTGGTTTCGTCCGAATCCCACACCGAGTGCATGCCCAGCTTGTGAAAAACATTGGCTTCAAGAAAGTCCATCAGCTTTTGCCCGCTCACCTTTTCCACAATCAAGCCGGCAATCACAAAGTTGGTATTCGAGTACTGCCACTGCGTGCCGGGCTCAAAGTCGAGCGGCTTCTTGGCCCAGGTATCAATGATGAACTGCGCCGTCGAAGGCTTCATCATCGGCGTCATCAGGTAGTCCTCCGGCCAGTAATCCTGGTAGCCGGAGGTGTGCGAAAGAATTTGCCGGATGGTCACTTCGTCGCCGCGCGTCAGGCCCGGCACGTACTTGCCCACTGCATCGTCCAGCGAGAGCTTGCCCTGCTGTTGCAACAGCAGAATGGCCGCGGCGGTGAACTGCTTCGAGACCGAACCAATGGAGTAGCGCATCTCCGGCGTCGCTACCTTGTCCGGCGCAATATGCGCCAGTCCGTAGGCGTGCGTGTAGACAATCTTGCCGCCTTCCACCACGGCAATCGACGCGGAGGGCACGCCGCGCTTTTGCATCACGCCATCGGCAATGCGGTCAATGCGCGCCCTGGTGGCGGCATCGATGGTGTCGACGGTTTGCGCATGCAGACTGGCGGCAATGGCAACAACGGCAAGGGCGGCAACAATACGAAGCTTCATAGCGCTGGGGTGTACTCCTTGCTTGGCATGGTATCAACAACCGCGGGGCAGGCCCCATCCCATGCGCTGAGATAATGAATTCCGGGCTCCGCGCAAGCACTGTAGGCTTGAACAGGAGCGCGAGGTCACGATGCAAAAACTGATTGACGGGCACAAGCGATTTCATGCCGAGGTCTTCCCCGACCGCAAAAGTCACTTCCATCTGCTTGCCGAGTCGCAGGCGCCAGCCTGGCTGTTCATCACCTGCTCGGACTCGCGCATTGTTCCCGATATGATTCTGGGCACCGAACCCGGCGACCTGTTTATTACGCGCAATGCCGGCAACGTTGTACCGGTCACCAGCCACGATGTGGACGGCTGCACCGCCACCATCGAATATGCGGTGGAAGTGTTGCGCGTGAAACATGCGATTCTCTGCGGGCACTCGGACTGCGGCGCGATGAAGGCCGCGCTGGATAAGGCAAGCCTCGACAAACTGCCCAAGGCGCGCCGCTGGTTGCAGCACGTAGAGGCGGCCTTCGAGCATCGCCAGCCGCTGAACCCCTCCGATGGCGACAATGCCGAACTGGCTTCGCTCATCCGC
>DASVLY010000058.1:0-5310 GCA_036384635.1 Noviherbaspirillum sp.
CGACTCGGCCACGCAGATCACGTTGGCCAATCAGATCGTTGCAAAACGCATGTCAGTGCGCGAGGCGGAAAAACTGGTGGCGAAAGCAGGCGAACAAGCAATTGCCGGCAAGCCGCGCAACGGCAAGGAAAAGTCACGCGATATCGCACGCCTCGAAGAAGAATTGTCGGATACGCTTGCCACGCAAGTCGCCATCAGGCTCGGCGCAAAAAATCAGGGGCAGCTCATCATCGACTTTGCCAACCTCGATGCGCTCGATGACTTGATCGCCAGGTTGCGAGGCGAAAACAACGCGGGCTGACGACGGGGCCGGTGAAAGGCGTGAGGGGCTTGAATACAGTATTTTTACTGCCTCGGATTCCCCGCTTCCCACTATGGCAAAGGTTTGACGTTTGCTGTAGAAAACACTTATAATCCCGTGGTTTCACGAAAGCACCCGTCAAGAAACACTACGGCCCGTAGCGGGAGCCTGGGCTCCACGGATTGCTGATTCCGGACTCCTTATGCTTCAAGTCGTCCTGCTGCAATTTGCGACTACAGTCATGGCCGGCATCATTGCCGGGCTGTTTGGCGGAGTGCATGCGCTGGTGTCGGCGCTTCTTGGCGGTTTGTGCTGTGTTGTTCCGAGCGGCTTGTTTGCATTGCGATTGTTTGTCAATGCTCAAAAGCCGGGCGCTGTCAATCCGATGACTTTTTTCATCGGCGAATTTATCAAGATTGCATTGACTGTCGCGCTGCTGGGCGCGGTGGTTTGGCTGTACCGCGATTTGAACTGGCTGGCGCTTATCGCTGCTTTCATCGTGGCGCTGAAAAGTTACATCATCTTATTGTTTAGGCACTGACATGTCATCTCCAACGACTGAAGCGGCAGCGCACGCACCAACCGCATCCGAATACATCGTCCATCACCTCGGACACCTCTCCACCCACCACCAAGAAAAGATCGTCGATTTCTCGATCATCAACATGGACACGGTTTTCTGGTCCGTGTTCGTCGGTGTGCTCGGCTGCTTGTTCATGTGGCTGGCTGCACGTAAAGCAACTTCCGGCGTGCCGGGCCGCTTCCAGGCCCTCGTCGAGATGGTCGTTGAAATGGTCGAAGACCAGTCCAAAGCAATCGTGCATGGCGACCGCAGCTTCATCGCGCCGCTCGCCTTGACCGTGTTTGTCTGGGTAGCGCTGATGAACTCGCTCGACTTCCTGCCGGTAGACCTGTTCTCCGGTATCTTCCGCCTCCTCGGCATCGAAACCCACCACCGCGTGGTGCCCACCGCCGACCTCAATGGCACGCTTGGCATGTCGCTCGGCGTGCTGGCCGTCGTGATCTACTACAACCTCAAGATCAAAGGCGTCGGCGGCTGGCTGCATGAATGGCTCGCCGCGCCGTTCGGTATCTACATGGCGCCGTTCAATGTGCTCTTGAACCTGATCGAATACCTGGCACGCACCGTCTCCCTCGGAATGCGGCTGTTCGGCAACATGTACGCCGGTGAACTGCTGTTCCTGCTGATCGCGTTGCTGGGTTCAATGGCGACTTCCTTTGGCATCATCGGGCACGTTATCGCCGGCTCCATGTGGGCGATCTTCCACATCCTGATCGTGTTTTTGCAAGCGTTCATCTTCATGATGCTGACCTTGGTGTATATCGGCCAAGCCCACGAAGCCCACTAAAGAATCGAAAGATAGTAGTAGCAAATTTCTAGTTTTTATTTTTTAACCTTAACTTTTTTTAAAGGAATTCAAATGACTGATATCTCTTTTGTTGCTCTGGCTTGCGGCTTGATCATCGGCCTGGGTGCTATCGGCGCTTGTATCGGTATCGCTCTGATGGGTGGCAAGTACCTCGAAGCATCCGCACGTCAGCCGGAACTGATGAACACCCTGCAGACCAAGATGTTCCTGCTGGCTGGTCTGATCGATGCGGCATTCCTGATTGGTGTTGGTATCGCGATGCTGTTTGCGTTCGCCAACCCGTTCATCGCGAAGTAATACGGCTATTAACCGTCGATTTCCACCTGCCGAACCGCATGGTTCGGCTCTCGTTATTCTGAGAAGGAAAACACCGTGAACTTAAATGCCACCTTGTTTGCGCAGTTCGTGGTCTTCTTCGTCCTCGCGTGGTTCACGATGAAATTCGTGTGGCCGCCGCTGATGAAAGCGCTCGACGAGCGCGCCGAGAAGATCGCGAATGGTCTGGCTGCCGCCGACCGTGCCAAGTCGGATCTGGCTGCCGCTGAAAAGCGTGTGCAGGCTGAACTGACTGCCGCGCGCGACGAAGGCCAAAAGCGCATCGTCGACGCTGAAAAGCGTGCCGCAGCGATTATCGAAGAAGCCAAGAAAACTGCATCCGACGAAGCCGCGCGCATCATTGCCGCTGCTCGTGCCGAAGCAGAACAGCAAGTAACTCGTGCACGTGACGAACTGCGCACTCAAGTCGCCGCCCTCGCGGTCAAAGGCGCCGAGCAGATTCTGAAGCGTGAGGTAAACGCAGCGGCGCACGCCGAACTGCTGAACCAACTGAAGACTGAGCTGTAATCATGGCCGAACTCGCAACGATTGCCCGTCCTTACGCAGAAGCACTGTTCCGTGTAGCCAAGTCCGGCAATCTCGCCGCTTGGTCCGATCTCGTGTCGGAAATGGCAGCGGTAGCCGCTCTCCCCGACGTCAAGGCCTTCACCAGCAATCCGAAGCTGGCGGATCAGCAGATTGTCGAAACGTTCCTGTCGCTGTTGAAATCCACTGGTTCCGCCGAAGCAAAAAACTTCGTCAGTATGCTCGTCGAAAACGGCCGCCTGACGCTGTTGCCGGAAATCGGCACGCAATTCCACGCATTGAAGAATGCATCGGAAGGCGCAGCCGATGCGGAAATCACAAGCGCGTTCGAGTTGTCCGACGCTCAAGTGAAAGACCTGGTCGCGACGCTGGAAAAGAAATTCGGCCGCAAGCTCAATCCGTCGGTGAAGGTGGATAGCGCGTTAATCGGCGGCGTGCGTGTTGCAGTGGGTGACGAAGTGCTGGATACCTCGGTGCGCGCCAAGCTGCAGAAGATGTACAGCGCGCTCGCGTCGTAAGACTGAATACGCTAGCGTAAGCAGAGTAAAAAATTTTAGGAGTTATTATGCAACTCAACCCGTCTGAAATCAGCGAACTGATCAAGAGCCGGATTCAAGGCCTTGGCGAAGGCGCTGAGATTCGCAATCAAGGCACGGTCATTTCCGTGACCGACGGTATCTGCCGCATCCACGGTCTGTCCGACGCGATGCAAGGCGAGATGCTGGAATTCCCGGGCAACACTTTCGGCCTCGCGCTGAACCTCGAGCGCGACTCCGTCGGCGCCGTTATCCTGGGTGAATACGAACACATTTCCGAAGGCGACACCGTCAAGTGCACCGGCCGCGTGCTGGAAGTACCGGTCGGTCCGGAACTGCGTGGCCGCGTGGTCAACGCACTGGGCCAGCCGATTGACGGCAAGGGCCCGGTCAACGCGAAGATGACCGATGTGATCGAGAAAGTTGCACCGGGCGTGATCGCCCGTCAATCCGTGTCGCAGCCGATGCAAACCGGCTTGAAGGCCATCGACTCGATGGTGCCTATCGGCCGCGGTCAGCGCGAACTGATCATCGGCGACCGTCAGACTGGTAAGTCTGCCGTTGCGGTTGATACCATCATCAACCAAAAAGGCCAGAACATGACGTGTATCTACGTCGCGATCGGCCAGAAGGCATCGACAGTCAAGAACATCGTGCGCGCACTCGAACAGCACGGCGCGATGGAATACACGATCGTGGTTGCCGCCAACGCATCCGAATCCGCCGCCATGCAGTACATCGCCGCCTATTCCGGCTGCACCATGGGCGAATACTTCCGCGACCGCGGCGAAGATGCATTGATCATTTATGACGATCTGTCCAAGCAAGCCGTTGCATACCGCCAGGTGTCGTTGCTGCTGCGCCGTCCGCCGGGACGCGAAGCATATCCGGGCGACGTGTTCTACCTGCACTCCCGTCTGCTCGAGCGCGCAGCCCGCGTGAACCCCGACTACGTCGAGAAGTTCACCAACGGCGCAGTCAAGGGCCAGACCGGTTCGCTGACCGCACTGCCGATCATTGAAACGCAAGCCGGCGACGTGTCCGCATTCGTTCCGACCAATGTGATTTCGATCACCGACGGCCAGATCTTCCTGGAAACCTCGCTGTTCAACGCCGGTATCCGTCCCGCGATCAACGCCGGTATCTCGGTGTCGCGCGTCGGTGGCGCAGCGCAGACCAAGGTCATCAAGGGCTTGTCCGGCGGTATCCGTACCGACTTGGCGCAGTACCGCGAATTGGCTGCGTTCGCGCAGTTCGCGTCCGACCTCGACGAAGCGACCCGCAAGCAGTTGGACCGTGGCGCCCGCGTGACCGAATTGCTGAAGCAGACCCAATACTCGCCGCTGCCGATTTCGCTGATGGCCGTGTCGCTGTTCGCAGTGAACAAGGGCTACTTCGACGACATCGACGTGAAGAAGGTGCTGGCGTTCGAAGCCGGCCTGCACAACTTCGTGAAGACCAGCCACGCTGCTCTGCTGAAGAAGATTGAAGACACCAAGCAACTCGATAAAGACGGCGAAGCAGAACTCGCCGCCGCGATTGCCGCCTTCAAGAAAACCTTCTGATCACTGGAGCTAAAGGAGTAATTACTCATGGCTGCAGGCAAAGAGATACGTGGCAAGATCAAGAGCGTAGAGAGCACGAAGAAGATCACCAAGGCGATGGAAATGGTCGCCGCATCCAAGATGCGCAAGGCGCAGGACCGGATGCGTTCGGCCCGTCCCTACAGTGACAAGATTCGTAATATCGCCGCTCACTTGTCGCAAGCCAATCCGGAGTACACGCATCCGTTCCTGGTCAAGCAGGACGCAGCGAAGAAGGTGGGCATCATCGTCGTCACGACCGACAAGGGGTTGTGCGGCGGTATGAACACCAACGTGCTGCGCATGGTGACCAACAAAGTGCGTGAACTCGAAGGTCAAGGCATCAAGACCGAAGCAGTCGCCATCGGTAACAAAGGTCTCGGTTTCCTGAACCGCATCGGCGCCAAGGTGGTGGCGCAGGCGGTCCAGCTCGGCGACACGCCGCATCTGGACAAGCTCATCGGCCCCGTCAAGGTGCTGCTCGATGCGTATCAGGAAGGCAAACTGGACGCGGTTTACCTGTGCTACACCAAGTTCATCAACACGATGAAGCAAGAGCCGAAGATGGATCAGCTTCTGCCTCTCACCTCCGAGAAGCTGGAAGCGGACAAGGCATCCCTCGCCTGGGACTACATCTA
>DASVLY010000059.1:0-8707 GCA_036384635.1 Noviherbaspirillum sp.
ATACTTTGCCTTCGCAACATGCTCCATCAGCACAACCACACGCTTGACGCCGGCGACCAGATCCATTGCGCCGCCCATACCCTTGACCATCTTGCCAGGTATCATCCAGTTCGCCAGATCGCCCTTCTCGCTCACTTGCATCCCACCGAGAATCGCGATATTGATTTTGCCGCCGCGAATCATCGCAAACGAATCCGCCGAACTGAAGAAGGAGGAACCGCGCAGTGCAGTCACCGTTTGCTTGCCGGCATTGATCAAGTCCGGGTCCACCTCATCCTCGGTCGGGAACGGGCCGATACCAAGCAAGCCGTTTTCCGACTGCAGCCAGACTTCGATATCCTTTGGCACATAGTTGGCGACCAACGTAGGCAGGCCGATGCCAAGGTTCACATAGAAGCCATCCTGCAGTTCCTTTGCCGCGCGTGCGGCCATTTCATCACGAGTCCATGCCATGTTCGTTCTCCGTCTTACTTTGCACGCATAGTGCGTTGTTCGATGCGTTTTTCCGGCGTTGCATTAATCACGATGCGATGCACGAAAATACCTGGCAAATGAACCTGATCCGGGTCGATCTCGCCAGCCTCGACCAGTTTCTCGACTTCGACCACAGTGACCTTGCCCGCCATCGCCACGTTCGGGTTGAAGTTGCGCGCGGTCTTGCGGAACACCAGATTGCCGGTCTTATCAGCCATGTAGGCCTTGACCAGAGACACATCGGCTACCAGCGAGCGCTCCATCACGTATTTTTCGCCGTTGAATTCGCGCACTTCCTTGCCTTCAGCGACGATAGTGCCGACGCCGGTCTTGGTGAAGAAGGCCGGGATGCCGGCACCGCCGGCGCGCAGTTTCTCGGCCAGCGTGCCTTGCGGCGTGAATTCCAGTTCCAGTTCGCCCGACAAATACTGGCGCTCGAACTCCTTGTTTTCGCCAACATAGGACGAAATCATTTTCTTGATCTGTCGCGTGTTCAGCAGTTGGCCCAGACCGAAGCCGTCGACGCCGGCATTGTTCGAAATTGCTGTCAGATTCTTCACACCGGAGTCGCGCAGCGCGGCAATCAACGCTTCCGGGATGCCGCACAATCCAAAACCGCCGACGGCAATCGTTTGACCGTCCTTGACCAAGCCCGCCAAGGCACTTGCCGCATCGGGATACACTTTATTCATACCAACCCTCGTAAGTAGTTGTTTTACCTGCCTGCCAGCATAAGACGGTGGACTAGCATGTGCAATACCGTAAAAATACGAATTATTCAAAAAACAGCGTCAGAAAAACGCCTCTCATGACCGCTCCATTAGCGATCGACTACGAAACCATATTCCAGAACGCGCCGGTCGGCATGTGCGTATCCCAGCATCGTGTGATCCATGCGTGCAATGAAGCACTCGCGCAGATGTTCGGTTACCGGCCCGGCGAACTCATCGGCCAGTCGTTCCGGGTTCTTTACCCCACATTGGACGAGTTCGAGCGCACCGGAGCCCGTATCGTTCCGATCATGAGCGCTACCGGGCACTATTCGGACGAACGGATCATGAAGCGAGCGAACCAGGAATTATTCTGGTGCCATGTTAGCGGGCGCTCATTGACCAATGACGACCCGCATGCGGCTGCGATCTGGACCTTCGAGGATTTGAGTGCAAAACGCCCTGTTACTGCCGAGCTGACACCGCGCGAAAGGGAAATCGCCGCACTGCTGGTCCAAGGCAAAACCAGCAAGCTGATCGCACGCGAGGTCGGTCTCAGCCCGCGCACGGTGGAAATGCATCGTGCAAGGCTGATGCGGAAATTTTCGGCAGCGACATCCAGCGAACTGGTGCACCGGCTGATGGGTGTCACCGGCTAAGACCGCGCAGGCTAAGTTGTGCAATTTGGCGGCCATTACCGGATGTGACGCGACGCAGCAGCACACCGGCGATGGCCAGCAAATTGTGCAACTCATGCCTGCACGCGCCCTTAGCTAATCGACCTCTGTCAGAAAGCGTGCATCCAGCTCATCGATCAGGCAAAGACGCCAGCTTTTCGATTGGAAAACCTCCCTGTTCGCTTCGTGGCGGATCAGCATGCGCAAGATGCCACGAGTTTTTTGGCCGCCATGACTATTGCGCACTCATTCCATCATCGGCGGTGACAATCGCGCCGTTGATGAAACGCGATTCTTCGGATGCCAGCAACAGCAGCAAGCCATCCAAGTCTTCCGGCCTGCCCAGGCGTTTGCGTGGCAACATATTGATCAGCGTCTGCCCCTGTTCGCTGCCGAAGTGCTCGGCATTAATTTCAGTGCTGATATAGCCTGGACAAATCGCATTGACATTGATGCCGTAACGCCCCCATTCGACTGCCATCGATTTGGTCATGTGCACCACCGCAGCCTTGCTCATGCAATAAATGCCGATTTGCGGCAACGCGCGCAGGCCGGCAACCGATGCGATATTGATGATGCGATGCTGTTTTTTCGGATCGCCCTTGGCACGCGCGATCATGCGCCTTGCCGTCTCCTGCGCAATGAAAAACGCGCCGCGCTGGTTGGTATCCATCACGAACGCATAATCCTCGGGGGTCACATCGATCAGCCGCTGCGAGGTCGACACACCAGAATGATTGACCAAGATATCGATCGGCCCCGCTTCGGTTTCCGCATGCGCGATTGCCGCCTTGATACTCGCATAATCGGTCACATCCAACGTCACCACATGCGCGGCGCCACCATCGGCTTCAATTTCCGCGCGCAATTCCTTCAGGCGCTCGACATAGCGCGACGCCAGCACCACTTGCGCTCCTGCCTGCGCCAACACCTTCGCGAAACGCGCTCCCATGCTGCCGGAAGCCCCGGTAATGAGCGCAATCTTGCCTTCGAAATTCATTTCGATTCCCACAGAGCTCTCCTTGTTGTTGTCTTGCCATTGACTGTCCCGGCAAATTCAGTGACGTTATGATTACACGAAAGCGCGCCATTTAGATTGTTATATCTAGCATTCTCGAGCAAAATCCACGACAATTAGCACGTTCGTTCGATAATAATGACTATCCTCTTGTGAGCCCATGACACAGACCCAGAACTTGATAGAGCAATACGGCCCGCGCGAAGCGATGGAGTACGATGTTGTGATTGTCGGTGCCGGCCCCAGTGGCTTGGCAACCGCAATTCGCATCAAGCAGCTGGCCAATGAACAGAACAAGGATGTGTCAGTGGTCGTGCTCGAAAAGGGTTCCGAGCCCGGCGCGCACATCCTGTCTGGCGCAGTGATGGATCCGCGCGCAATGAACGAGCTGTTTCCGAACTGGAAGGAACTCGGTGCACCGCTAAATCAGCCTGTCACTGGAGACGACCTGCTGACACTGACTGAAACCAGTGCCTCGCGCGTACCGAACTGGCTGATGCCGCGCAACTTCCACAATGAGGGGTGCTATGTTGTCGCACTCGGCAACGTGGTCAGGTGGATGGCACAGCAGGCTGAAGCTCTCGGCGTCGAAATCTTCCCCGGCTTCCCCGCTGCCGAAGTGCTGTACGACGACAAAGGCGCGGTCAAAGGTGTTGCCACCGGCAACATGGGTATCGGCAAGGATGGCGAACCGTCTCCCTCCTTCCAACTTGGCATGGAATTGCATGGCAAGTACACGATCTTTGCCGAAGGCGCACGCGGCCATCTCGGTAAGCAGTTGATCGCCAATTACAAACTCGACGCGGGCAAGGATCCGCAAAGCTACGCGATCGGCATCAAGGAATTATGGGAAATCGACCCGGCCAAGGCCAAGCCGGGCTTGGTAGTGCACACTGCGGGCTGGCCAATGGACAAGGAAACTTTCGGCGGAGGCTTCCTCTACCATCTTGAAGACAACAAGGTCACGCTCGGCTTCGTGATCGGCCTCGACTACAAGAATCCATGGTTAAGCCCGTTCGAGGAAATGCAACGCTGGAAAACTCACCCGAGCATCCGTTCACACATCGAGGGTGGGAAGCGCTTGAGCTACGGCGCACGTGCGATCAACAATGGCACACCGCAAGCTCTGCCCAAGACTATTTTCCCCGGCGGTGCACTGGTTGGCTGCGATGCCGGTTATCTGAATGCGGCGCGCATCAAGGGTAGCCATGCGGCGATCAAGAGTGGCATGCTGTGCGCGGAAGCCGTGTTCGCAGCTGTGACATCGGGTCGTGCCGGCGATGAGCTGACGGCCTATCCGGAAGCGTATGAAAAAAGCTGGTTGGCAGAGGAACTCGACCAGACGCGCAACTTCAAGAACTGGTTCAAGAAAGGTCCGCTGGTCGGCCAGTTGATGACCGGCATTGAGCAGTGGCTACTGCCGAAGATCGGTATCAAGAGCCCCCCGTGGACGATGCATTGCGACAATCCTGATCACGTGTATTTACTGCCGGCTGATCAGTGCGCAAGAATCGAATATCCCAAACCCGACGGCAAACTCACCTTCGACCGCCTCTCCAGCGTCTTCGTCAGCAACACCAATCACGAAGAGAACCAGCCGGCGCACTTGACGCTGAAGGAGATATCGGTGCCTGTGAAAATCAACCTGGAGAAATATGCAGGCCCGGAGGGCCGTTATTGCCCGGCCGGAGTGTACGAGTTCGTGAAGACCGATACCGGCGAGGACCGCTTGCAGATCAATGCACAAAACTGCGTGCACTGCAAAACCTGCGACATCAAAGATCCAACACAGAACATCGTGTGGGTAACACCGGAAGGCGGCGGCGGCCCGAATTATTCGGGCATGTAAAAACAAAAAAGCCGCAATTTGCGGCTTTTTATTGCTATGGCCTCCACTGCCCTGCCAGGATCTTATCCAGCCAAAAAGTGCCAATCACCGTTTTTACGTCAGTGATTTTCCCTTCTCGTATCCAGGCAAGCATATCCGGCATCGATGCCTTGAAGGTTTCCAGGAACTCGCCGTCATCGAGCTTGCTCTCGCCGGCAATCAGTCCCGTTGCGAGAAAAATGTCGAGATGCTCATTCGAATACGCGATTGCGTTATGGATCGTGCAGAGGAACTGCCAGTTGGTCGCGGTATACCCTGTTTCCTCCTGCAACTCACGCTTGGCACACTCCAGAGGATCTTCGTTCGTGTCAATCTTCCCGGCGGGGAATTCGATGAAGACCTGGTCGAGCGGGTAACGGAACTGACGTTCCAACAGCACCGAGCCATCGTCGAACAACGGGAGGATAACTACTGCACCCGGGTGCCGAATGAATTCACGCTTCGAAGTTTTTCCGTCAGGCAAACGCACAGTATCACGCTGCAGCTTGAGGAAATGGCCCTCATAAGCAACTTCGCTGTCTACCCGTACTTCTTTCAAATGCAAATCCATACGCCGGCTCCGGTAAAAATGATGCGCTATCTTACCGTGCGATGCAAAAAAACGACTATGGCAAATCAACCATGTCGCTTGCGTAAATAGCGGAATACAAACCCAGGGTAGGCGAAGACGATAAACAGGCAAACTGTGATCGCGTAAAACTCCCAGCTTTGGGGGAAAGTATTGCCGATACGCGCTTCCAACAGATATGCCGCTCCGCGTACCATCAGATAGAGCACAAACAACTCAATCAGCCGCAACCAGAACGGCTTCACCGGCTTGCCAATCAGGATGACGGCAAACAACCGCTCGTTCAGGAAAGGCATGTTGGCGGCAAGCACCGCCAACAGAATCACGAACCAGCTGAATAAAGACAGATCCACTATTGAAAAGGCGAAAGCAGAATCAGGTAGTCAAAGTCTTCATGACCGCCGTCGCACATAATGCCATCAACGGGCCAGGCAGCAGGCCCAGCACCAGCACAGCCAGGCCGTTCAAACTCAACGTCACATGCATGTCCTTGTTGACGACGATTTTTACGGTATCGACCGGTTCATCGAAGTACATCACCTTGACCACCCGCAGATAATAGAAAGCGCCAATCAAAGACAGCATGACCGCCACCACCGCCAGCCATATTTGTCCAGTACTGAGCACTGCCTGCAAGACCGCCAGCTTCGCATAGAAGCCAATCGTGGGCGGAATACCTGTCAAGGAAAACATCAGGATCAGCATCACGAAAGCGAACCACGGGCTGCGCTGGCTCAAGCCTTTGAAATCATCGATGTTTTCCGCCTCAAAGCCTGCACGTGCCAGCAGCATGATGACGCCAAAAGTGCCCAGCGTCGTCAATACATAGGCGATCGAATAGAACATGGAGGAGCTGTAAGCATTGGCCGCCAAAGACACATTGCCATTGGCGACGCCCGACAGCATTCCGAGCAGCATGAAACCCATGTGTGAGATTGTCGAATAGGCGAGCATGCGCTTCAGATTGGTCTGCACGATCGCAGTGATATTACCGATCGCCATGGACAGCACCGCCAGTACGGTCAGCATTTGCTGCCAGTCAATCGCCAGCGGAAACAGTCCCTCTACCAGCAAACGGATACTGATCGCGAATGCCGCCAGCTTCGGCGCGCCGCCCAACAATAAGGTGACAGCAGTCGGCGCTCCCTGGTACACGTCCGGAACCCACATATGGAAAGGAGCCGCCCCCAGTTTGAACGCCAGGCCCGCGACCACGAACACAACGCCGAACACCAACACAGTCTTGTTGACGGTACCGGATGCAGTAGCTTTTGCCACTTCAGTAAGGTCGAGTGAACCAGTGGCACCGTAGAGCATCGAGATACCGTACAGCAGAAAACCCGAGGCCAATGCGCCGAGAATGAAATACTTCATTGATGCTTCTGTCGACACCGCATGCCCGCGCCGCAGCGCGACCAGCGCATACAGGGATAGGGACATCAGTTCAAGGCCAAGATAAATGACCAGGAAATTATTGCCTGAAATCATGACCATCTGGCCAAGTAACGAAAACAGGGCCAGCACATAGAATTCGCCACCGAGCATCCCGCCCAGCATGCCGCGCTCGCCTGCATACTGGCGTGAATAGACAAGTGTCACGCCGGTCGCTATATACGAAAAGATTTTCAGCAGATCCGACATCGGGTCAGATATGAACATGTTACGGAACGTATAGACGGTCGGACCGAAAGCATTCACGCTGAGCGCCGTGCAAACCAGCAGCGTGGCAATCGCCAATGCATAGGTAATGTAACGCTTGGTCTCGCCGACAAACATGTCGATCAGAAGAATTGCTGATGTTGCAATCAGGAGGAAAATTTCCGGATAAGCCGGGATCAGATTCATGTTATTCATGTGTGCGTCCACGTATTCTTTTACTGCACTTTCGACACGGCGACATGCTGCAGCAAGTCGGCAACCGAAGTCTGCATCACATCGGTGAACGGCGCTGGATACAAGCCCATAGCAATCACTGCGACAGCCAACAAGCCAAGCATGAAGAATTCACGCATGTTCAGATCGGACAATTCAGCCACGTGCTTATTGCCAACCGCGCCGAATACAACGCGCTTGACCAGCCACAGCGAATACGCAGCACCAAAAATCAATGCGGTTGCCGCCAGCAGGCCGATCCAGAAATTGAATTTCACCGAACCGAGAATCACCATGAATTCGCCAACAAAGCCCGAGGTTGCCGGCAGACCGCAGTTGGCAAGCGAGAACAGCACAAACAGTGCGGCGAAGCGCGGCATGGTATTGACGACCCCGCCGTAATCGGCAATCTGACGCGAATGCATGCGGTCGTACAGCACGCCGATGCAAAGGAACATCGCGCCGGACACGAAACCGTGCGAAATCATCTGCACGATACCACCCTGTACCGCCAATTCATTGAATACGAAAAAGCCGAGAGTGACGAAACCCATGTGCGCGATCGACGAGTAGGCGACCAGTTTCTTCATGTCCGCCTGCACCAGCGCAACCAAGCCGATGTAAATAACTGCAATCAATGACAGCGCGATGATAAAGCCCGCCAGCGAATGGCTTGCATCCGGAGCGATCGGCAACGAGAATCGCAGGAAGCCATATGCCCCCAGCTTCAGCATGATCGCTGCCAGCACCACGGAACCGCCGGTCGGCGCCTCGACGTGCGCATCCGGCAGCCAAGTATGCACTGGCCACATTGGCACCTTGACCGCGAACGCCATCAGGAAAGCGAGGAAAATCAGTATTTGCGCATTCAACGGCAATGGCAGTTTATGCCACACGAGAATGTCGAAGCTGCCACCCGACTTGAAGTACAGGTAAATGATCGCAACCAGTGTCAGGAGCGAGCCGAGCAAAGTGTACAGGAAAAACTTGATCGCTGCGTAGACACGGTTGGGTCCTCCCCAGACGCCGATAATGATGAACATCGGGATCAGCGTCGCCTCAAAGAATACATAGAACAGCAAACCGTCGACCGCGCAGAACACGCCGATCATCAGTCCCGACAGGATCAAAAATGCCCCCATGTACTGCGCGACGCGCTTCTCGATCACTTCCCATGCAGAGATAACGACGATCACCGTGATAAATGCAGTCAGCAGCACAAACCAAACCGAAATACCATCGATGCCGATGAAGTAGTTGACGTTGAAACGCTCAATCCACGCTGCCTTTTCGACAAATTGCATGCCATGCGCCGCCTTGTCGAACTGCGAAATCAGAGGCAGTGTCACCAGAAAGCTCACCACCGAGCCGAGCAGCGACACGGCGCGCACCATCCCGGGATTTTCATCACGGCCACATGCCAGCACGAACAGACCGAACGCAATCGGACACCAAATCGCGAGGCTCAGAACAGGAAAAGTTGACTGCATCATGATTGTT